>CAZKZR010000051.1:0-10993 GCA_964557245.1 uncultured Anaerolineaceae bacterium
AAACCGGTCGATCATGAACCCATGCAACGGGCCGAGCACACCGCTTTCGGCTTCGCGCAGGGCTGAGGCAGCCGAAAGCATCGTCTTGCTCCAGCCGAACTCCTCGCGCAGGAGGACCACGTAAGCCCCATACGCCTGGCCCATCAGCGCGGCGATCATCATCTGCAGCCCGCCGCCGGCGAAAACGATGCGCCATCCGTAAAACAGGCGCGCAGGCCTCCGCCACACGGCTACCGCAGCGCGAGACGTCGCCTCCGCCAAATTTCAGCCCCCGGGTCAGGATTCTCGGTCTCGCCAAGTCTACCGGCCGGGCTCCCATGGGCCACGGCTACTCAGCGGCGTCGCCCGAAGACCAGGGCCGCGACACCTGCGACGGCGGCCGCAACCAGCACGAACAGCAGCGCCCACAGCGCCATCCGGCCGGAGCCGTCGCTCCGGCTGGCGCCGGTGTCCGGCGGCTCCGGCGTGGCGGGCGTCGCTGTGGCGGCCCTCGCCGGCGTTGCCTCGGAAGGCGGAGAAGCCGGCGGCGTGGCAGCGGAGGTGCTGCCTGGCGGCGGCGGTCCGTTGCCGCAACTGGTGCCTGCCGCGGGGACTGCGAGGGTGAGAATGTAGGCATTGACCACGGAATCGATGCAGGCGTTCCCCTGCGCGTAGATCGTGTGGCCCTCCCCGCGATGCGTGACCAGGACTCCAGCATCCAGCTGCTCGCTCAGCGCCTTGCCCCATTCATACGGAGTCGCCGGGTCGTTGGTGGTAGCCACGACTATGATCGGAGGAGCGCCCTTGGCCGTTGGAGCCTTTACGGGGTCGGCCGGCGCCTTCCAGTAGGCGCAGGTAAGTCCCGCCGTGGCCGCCGAAGCTCCGAACGTTGGTGCGTCCTTGGCGAATTTTTCGCCGAGCGCCCGGTAGGCTTCGGGGTCTTTGGGACATACCGAATCGACGTAGTTCACCGCGGAGTTCGCCTCGATCAGGTTCGGGTAGTCCCCATGGCCGTCACGCTGAAGGTAGGAGTCCGTAAGCCTGACCAGACCGGTGCCGTCACCGTTCAGCGCGTCCTGGAGAGCCCGCGTCAGCGAATTCCACGACTGCTTCGAGTACATGGCAGAGAGAATCCCGAGTTCGGCTTCGCCGGGGCCCGCTGGTCGGTCCGCGCCTTTGGCCGGGATTGGGCTCGCCTCCGCGCTCTTGAGCACCGCGGTGATCGCGTCTCGCGGTTCGGCGCCGTTGGCCGCCAGCGGGCAGGACTTCGCTTTGCAATCCGCCAGGTATGCCGTGAGAGCGCGCTCGAATCCGATCATTTGCGTCCGATTCACGTCTTCGAATCCCAACGACAGGTCGGTCCCGCCGTCCAACACCATCGATCGCACGTGCGTCGGATACATGTCCGCGTATACCGCGCCGATCGAGGTGCCGTAGGAGTAGCCGATGTAGTTGAGCGTGGACTCGCCGAGCGCCTCGCGGATCCGGTCCATGTCCCGCGCGACATTCTTGGTCCCGAGGTATGGCAGGACATCGCCGTACTTCGCCTGGCAGTCGTCCGCGAACTTCTTCGATACGTCCTTCGCGTGTTGCCACTCGGCGTCGTTGTCCGGGTCAGGGTCCGCTGCAACGAGTTCCTGCAGACTGTCGTGACAAACAACCGGTGAGCTTTCCCCAACACCGCGGGGGTCGAAGGACACGATGTCAAAGCGATCACGGATGTCGCCCGCCAGCAGACCACGCCAGAGGCGCACGAAATCGTTCGCCGAGGCTCCGGGGCCGCCGGGATTTGCCATCAACACGCCGACGCGGAGGTCGGGATTGCGCGCTTTGATCCGGATCAACGAGAGGTCGATCGTCTTTCCGCCCGGATTCGCGTAGTCCAGCGGGACCGTGAACGTCGCACACTCGATCTGTCCGCACTCGTCCCAATCGACGGTGGTGGAGACCTGCGCGGATGTGCGGGTGGTCGAGGAGCAGGCGAACCCTACCAGCGCAACGGCGAAAAACACGGCGAGAAGACGGCCCATACCGTTAAGACGGTAGCAGCGCGGCTGGTAAGAAGGGGATCGCTCCAGGTTGGACGCTTACCAGCGCAACTCCCACACGCGCACCGGGTCTTCGAGCCCACGTAACGGCTGCTCGCCGCGGTCGTTGAAAAGGAATCCTTTCCCAGCAACCAACTCGCGGACAACGTTCGCGACCAGTATTTCGCCGCCTTCGGCCAGGGCCGCGACCCGGGCCGCCGCAATCACCGCTGTTCCGAAGAGGTCGTCGTCCTCGGCGATGGGCTCGCCGGCGTTGATCCCCACGCGCACGCGTAGGCCGTGAGGCAAACCCTCCATTTCGCCTCCAAGTGCCTCCGCATGAAGGGCGCGCTGGAGCGAAATTGCGCATTCGAGTGCCCGCTGGGCTGAACCAAACGAAGCCAGGAACCCGTCTCCCATCGACTTCACTTCGCTGCCGCCATGCGCCTTCAGTGCCTCGCGCGTGATTCGCTCGTGTTCGCGCAGCAACTGGCGCCCGGCATGGTCTCCTAAGGCGCGGAGCAGGTCCCCATGGCGTTCGATGTCGGTGAACAGGATCGTGCGGAAGGCGTTGCCGCTGCGCAGGCCGAATCTCGCCCGGTTTTCCGCGGCCGCGACATCCAGGATGAAGCTGCGGCAGGTGTCGACCACCGCCTGGTCCCAGGCGAACGGTGACTTGCCCGGCAACACCGAGAGGCGCGCGTCCGGGATGGTGGCCACCAGCTGCCGCGCACGATCGATGGCGAAGAACGGCGTGTCCATGCGGTGCAGTACCAGCACCGGGCACTTCACCTCGGTCAACAGGTGCTGAACATCGGCCGAAGCGAGCGAGTCATTCGCTAGCTGGAACTCTTCGGCGGTGACCGATTCGCGAAGATAGCGGGCGATCCGCGCAGTCTGTGCGCCATCGTCCAGGCCGTTGATCGCCGTGGCCAGCAGGTCCGTGAACAGGGGCCAGTTCTTGTTGATAAGCGGCGCGAGCGACGTCCAACCCGGGGCCGCCGCTGAAGTTCCCTGTGCCGGGTTTGTGCGAAACAGCGTCAGCGAAGCGACGCGCTCGGGGTTCGAGGCGGCGAATTGGATTGCTACCTTGCCGCAGTCCGTCCCGGCGAAAATGTGGACCCGCGGCAGGTCCAGCCGATCGAGCACGCCTTTCAGATCGCGTTCGTACGCGTCCACTGAAACTTCGGGGACGTTCCGCTCGGAGAGCCCGTTGTTGCGATGGTCAAACCGGATAACGGTGGCCCACTCGGCGACGTTTTCGTAGCAGGCGCGGGCTTCGGGGACTTCCCATTCGTACTGGATGTTGCTGAAGCCGGGCGGGTACATGATCACGATAGGCACGCCCTCCCCGATCGACCAAAAGGCGATCGAGACGCGGTCCTCACTCTGGGCATACTGAATGCGCGGCAACACGTCCAGGCTCTCTCCCGCCCAAATCCTATCCTACGAATGCAAGCGCTCTCACCACCGAGAGAATGATTCTTCTTCCCCGACTAAAGGCGGAGGCGGTCGCCACGCTCCGAGACAAGCCACTGCGGATCGCCTTCGAACGCGGCTTCCGGCCTGAGCAGCCCGGCCTCGGCTTTGCGCAGGCGAACGCGGGTTCCACCAGCCTCCGCTTCCCAGACCTCGCCGTCTGGTCTGCTCAACTCGAAATACCAGCCGGAATCGTCACGACCCCACCTGGCAATGGCGACCGGGCGCGGCTCGGGCGTCCGAAACCAGGCGACGATCCGGCCCCAGCAAATGAGCAGGATGGCAACCGCGAGGCCAATCGCCAGCCACGACGCCGCTCGAAGTCCGTCGAACGCCTGGCGCACCTGGTGGGCGGCATGCAGGAAGATCGGCCCGTCCACCCTGCGATGCTACTTGAAGTGCGCCATGACCTCGTTCGCGAACTTATCCATCACGGCAATCGTGTCGTCCACGGTTCGCCCGAGTGCAAACCCGGGGATGATCAGTTCGTCGACGCCGGCTTCGGTGTACTGCTCCACCATTGCCCGGATCTGCGCCCCGGTGCCGGCGATGGCCGGACGGCCGGAGTTCCGCATTCGCTCGGCCACCGACGGGTCATCGGTCATCGCGAGCATCCCCTGGGCTGAGTGCTTGATCGACTTCGGGTCGCGCCCGATCTCCTCGCAGTACTGGTTAAGAATGGCGCCTTTGTGCGCGAGCACTTCCGGCGTGCCCCAGACGTTCCACTCGTCGGCGTACTTCGCGGCTATCCGCAGCGTGCGTTTCTCCCCGCCGCCGCCTATCAGGAGCGGCAGCGGCTTCTGGACAGGCTTCGGGGCGAGCGGGGCATCCGTGAGCTGGTAGTACTTCCCGCTGAAGTTGGTCTTGTCGTTCGTGAACAGGCCTTTGATGATCTGGCAGGCTTCTTCGTACCGGCCCATCCGGCCGCCGAGCGTCGAAAACTCGATGCCGTAGGCCTTGTGCTCGTTCTCCTGCCACCCGGCGCCGAGACCAAGAACGCAACGGCCGCCGGAGATCTGGTCCACGGTCGCCGCCATCTTCGCGAGGACCGCGGGATGCCGGTAGGTGTTACCCGTCACCAGCGCACCGATTCGGACACGGGGCACGGTGGCGCCGAGGGCGGCCAGCGTCGTCCAGCATTCGGAATAGGGGCCGCTGGTGTCCTCGGCATTCGGCATGAAGTGATCAGCGAACCAGATGGAATACCAGCCCGTCGCCTCGGCATGCTTCGCGAGGGCGAGGGTATCGTTCCAGGAATTCGTCGGCGCCGGCCAGAAGCTAAATCGCATCGTTCATCTCCGCGGTAGGTGCGGAGATTGTGGGTGTGCGGCGGAAGGATGTCGAACCGGCTTAGGCCATCGTCCGCAGGGCCTGCGCGTCGTCGATGGTCACGGCGCCGCGAGAGATGGTGATCCAACCGTCGCGCGCGAACTGGTTCAGCTGCTTGTTCACGCTCTCGCGGCTGACGCCCAGCATCGAAGCGAGTTCGCCCTGGGTCACCTGGATGCGCGCCCGGCGGCCCGGTGGAGTGTCTCCCTGCGATCCCACGAGGCCCAGGAGGTGTTTGGCCAGGCGATGCGGCAGGTCCAGGAACATCAGGTCCGTTATCACTTCGTCGGTGCGGCGAAGGCGGAGCGAAAGCGTTTCCAGCAACGCCAGCGAGGCTTCCGGCCTCTGGCGCACCCAATCCCTAAAGTCATCCCGCGACACCACGAAGGTCCGCGTCGGCACCTGGGCGATCGCTGTCGCTGACCGCGGCCGGCTATCGAGCAGGGCAAACTCGCCGAAGCAGTCTCCCTTGCTCACGATCGCCAGCGTCGCCTCGGAGCCGGAACCGGAGAGACGGCTGATCCGGACGCTTCCATCGACCACTACGTAGAGGGCGTCGCCGGCATCGCCTTCATGAAAGATCGTGCTTCCCGCGCTATAGCGGCGCACCCGCCCCCGCGAGGCGAGCAGCGTTACGTCCTCGTCTGGCAGCCGGGCGAGCAAGGGCACGTCGCGGATATAGACGTCGTTCGAAGGTTCAGCAGCCACGATCGATCCTCCAGGGTGGTGATTCTCACACTCACAGAGCCTAACGGCATTCGTATGTGAACGGGTTCTCCAACGTGCTGCCATGAGTGTGACACCGATCCCTATCGCCTCTGCCCCGCCGCCAGCGACGCTGGTTGCACGAGGCCGCGAGGCTTCAGGAGGAGCACGAGACCATGGAACTGTTCGATTTTCAGGAGTACGCCGCTGCCCGCCAGCGGGACACCATGCGGAGCTTTCGTTACGCCGAGCGCTCAGGCCTGACCCAGGAGCGGCCGGAAGGACGGCCACGGGGCTGGTTCTTTCGCCGTAACGCCGAGACCCGGGGTCGGAACCTCCGTGCCGCAGGATGGCAAACGAGCTCTGAAGGTTGAAACCAGCCTTACCGGGAGCGCGATTATGCAGACGCTAAGAGGACGGCTGGCGTAACCTACGGCCATGCCTTCGCCGGGTTCAGGCCCGCAGTACACCCCGGTTGCCGATAGCTCCGGCCGCATCTCCCGCTACCGGGTCGAATTCCCCCACGCGGGCATTGTGGAAACCGAAGAGGGCCGCTTCGAAGCGACAGAGTTCGCGGAGCGGCGGTCCGGTTGGGCGGGGCGCCTCAAGGACTTTAAGGACTCCCTGATCGGGACCTCGATGCATAGCCGCCGCCTGGCGGAGGAGCGCCTGAGCAAGAAGGTCGCTCTGGCGATCTTTTCCTCTGACGCACTCTCCTCCACGGCGTACGCAACGCAGGAGATCCTGCTCATCCTGGTCCTCGCCGGGACAGCATCGATCCACCTCAGCTTGCCCATCGCTGTGGCGATCACGGCTCTGCTCGGTGTCGTGGTCGTCTCCTACAGCCAACTCATCAAGGCCTATCCGGCTGGCGGCGGCGCCTATACGGTAGCCCTCGAGAACCTCGGGCCGATCTTCGGCCTCATCGCAGCCGCGTCGCTCCTTATCGATTACACGTTGACTGCCGCCGTGAGCATCGCGGCCTGCGTTGAAGCGATCGTTTCGGCCGCTCCAGATGTCGATGGCGTTCGAATCTACGTGGCACTCGCCCTCATCGCCCTTATTGCTCTCGGCAACCTGCGCGGCATTCGGGAGTCCGGGACGTTGTTCTCGATCCCCACCTACGGGTTCGTCTTCATGCTTGCCGGGACCATCATCTTTGGCATGGCGAAGGTGTTCACCGGGAGCGACCCGAACATCCTGGAGACTGGTGAGCCAACCAAGGCCGCGGAACACGCCACGCACGCCCTGACGCTGTTCCTCGTGCTCCGCGCGTTTTCGGCCGGATGTGCCGCCCTCACCGGTGTCGAAGCGATTTCCAACGGCGTGTCAGCGTTCAAACCTCCGGAGTGGAAGAACGCCATCCAGACCATGGTTGCCATGGGATTTCTCCTCGCGTTCCTGTTCCTGGGGACAACGCTCCTCGCCCGCCACTACGGCATCGTCTTCGAACATGGAGACAAAGAAACTGTCATGTCGCAGGTGGGCGAGCGCGTGTTCGGCCGGAACTTCCTCTACTACTCACTCCAGGGATTCACGGCAGGCATCCTCTTCCTCGCCGCCAACACGGCCTACAACGGCTTCCCGATCCTGGCCTCCATCCTCGCCCGCGATGGCTACCTCCCGCGCGTCTTCCACCAGCGCGGGAACCGGCTCGTTTTCAGCTACGGCATCCTCGCCCTGACAGGCTTCGCCGCCCTCCTGCTGATTGGCTTCCAGGCGAGCACCACCCGGCTCATCCCCCTGTATGCCCTTGGCGTGTTCCTCTGCTTCACGCTCGCTCAGACGGGCATGGTGTACCTCTGGTTCCGCAGGAAGTCTCCCGGTTGGCAGCGTTCCGCCATGATCAACGGCTTCGGCGCCGTCGTTACGGCCATCGTGTTCGTGATCATCATGGTGACCAAGTTCGCGGAAGGCGGCGTCGCGGTGGTCATCGCCATCCCGATCATCACCGCGCTGCTCTGGGCTATCGGCTCGTTCTACCGGCGGCTGCAACGCCAGTTGTACGTCTCTCCTGACGCCATCCTGGATATGAACCCGCACGGTGAATCTCGCATTCCCATCCTCGTGCCGGTTGAAGACGTGAACCTTGCGACGGTGATGACGCTCGGCGCCGCCTGTGAACGCTCGCGGGATGTCACGGCGATCCACGTGCTGGTCGATCCGGACGCTCCCTCGCAGGTCGCCGCACGCTGGAACCGCCAGTTCCCATCCATCCCGCTCGTCGTCATCGATTCACCCTTCCGTACCGTCGCGGACCCGATCGCCCGCTATGTGGATGACCGCCTCAAGCGAGCCCCTCATGAAGTGACGGTCATGGTCCCACTGCTGGAAGTGAAGCGCCCGTATCACCGACCGCTGGTCAACCAGAGCCTGAAGCGCCTTACCCGATTGCTCCACCATCGGCGGCACGTGACGGTCGTGCCCTATCCGTTCAGCGCCGGGAGCCTCGGCCGGCGGCGTGGCCGCAACTCGATCCGGCCTGATGGGATGCCTGGAGCCTGATTCGGCTGGTTCCAAAGTAGGGAGTTCTCCTAGTGAACCGCCAGATATCCCTCGCGTACGATGGAATCAAACTGCGGATGCCGCGCTGCGCCGTGTTCTCTGAGGACTCCCCACTGCTTTGAACCTGACGATCTTCGTTGCTGGCGCCGAAGCTGGCGCGCCGCTTCTCGCATCTGCGAACGCCGCGGGCCACGAAGCAGTGCTGCGGAACTGCTGGACCGAAATTCCCGCAACTCAGGCCGTTGCGTTTGACGGCTTTGCCGCCTCTGAGGTGATGGAGCACGTCGGGCGGCTCGGCCTTCGGGATGCGATCGTCCTCGTGGGAGTCGATCCTTCGAGTTCTCCGGATGTGAAGAACATGGAAGCCGTCGCCGACGGCATCTATCCCCGGGGCGACGGCAATGGCCTCGTGTTCGCCCTCGCTGTAGCCGAGGCGCGCCGGGCAGGCGGCGATGTGCGCATCAGCGATGCCTCGCGGCTGGAGCAGGCGAACGACACCATCTACACGATCGACTTCGAGGGGTGTTTCACCTGGGCCAACGCAGCGGCTGAATCGCTCACTGGCTACTCTCGACGCCAGCTAATCGGAATGTCGCTGACCGAACTGGTGGTCCCGGAAGACCTGGATGTCGTCCGCGAGCAGCGCGCGGCGAAGCTCACCGGGTCCGCCGAATCGACCATTTTCGAACTCTCAATCCGCCGCGCCGATGGCGAAATCCGAAACCTCGAAGTCAGTTCGCGCCTGCTCTACGAGAACGGCGCCCCTATCGGAATCCAGGGCATTGCGCGTGATATCACCGAGGTGCGCGCCCTCCAGACCGAGCTCGCCAGATTCGGCGCCATCGTCGAATCCGCCGGTTTCGCGGTTATTGGCCGCGACCTGGATGGAAGGGTGACGAGTTGGAACGCCGCCGCGGAGCGCATGTTCGGCTGGAGCCGCGCGGAGGCGGTCGGTCACACGATGAACCGTATCGCGCCGCCGGGCCTCCACACGGAGGTTGCCGAGCAGTTCCGAGACGTGGCGAGCGGAGGCTCGCTCCTCGCAGAAAGTTACCGCGTGCGAAAGGATGGTTCGTCCTTTCCGGTTCGGGCCACCGCATTCGCCATTCGTGACCCGCAGGGTCGCATCACCGGAACTGCTTCGCTGGTTTACGACATCACGGACGAACTGGCGGCTCGCGAGGCCCTTGCGGACTCCGAGAAGCGCTACCGGGCGGCCGCGGACCTCAGCCCGGACGCCTACTTTATTCTCGGGCTCGTCGCCGATTTTGAGGGACAGCCGCATTTCATTGTCTCTGACATGAACCAGGCCGCTCGCGCGCTCCTCGGCATCGCTGGAGAGACGCCAGCCAGCCCGAGCCTCGAATCAATCGCGCCGGGTGTTGAGGCCACCGAGTTGTTCGAGAACCTCGTCCGCGTCGCCCGCACGGGCATGTCGGAACAGTTCGAAACGTTCGCCGCGAGCGGTCCGTTCGCGGCGCGCTGGCTCGATGTTTCAGCCGTGAAACTCGGCACGGGCGTAGCCGTCACCCTCCGCGACACCACGCGCGCTCGCCGGGAGCACCTTGAGCTCATGACTACCGAGGCCCAGCTGCGAGCCGTATTCGAAAGCGCGAACGACGCGGTGCTCGTCCTCGACCCCAGCCTCCGGCTCATCAAAGCGAATGCGCCCGCGCGGGCGTTCGCCCGCACATTCTTCGGCAGCGAGCCGGCAGAGGGTGATTCAGTCCGGCCATGGGTCACCCCTGACGAATGGACGGACTTCCAGGCCTACTGCGAACGAGCACTCGAAGGCGAGCGCGTCTTCATCGAATGGCGGCGGTCCGCCCTGGACGGGACGCAGGTCTGGCTGGAGTCGTCCTATTCGCCCGTGCGTGATGCTACGGGCGCCACGATCGGCATCGCCTTCGTCGGGCGTGAGATCACCGAGCGGCGGCGCATGGAGCGAGAGATCGCCGAACGCGAAGCCGCCCTCTCGGCCGTCTTTGCAAGCATCAACGAGGCTATCACCCTCATCGACCCGGAGATGCGGTTCATCCTCGGAAATGAGCTGGCCGTCGATCGCGCTCGTGCGTTCACCGGAAACACCCCCCGCGCCGGTGGGCACATGCACGAGTACGTGCGCGAAGAAGACTGGCGGACATTCGACGATCTCTTCCTGCGCGCGCTCTCCGGCGAACACGTGACCGCCTCAGGCCGATTTGACGACCCTATGACCGGTGAGCCGCGCTGGACTGAATACAGTTATCTGCCGGTCCAGGACGCCCACGGCGAAACCGTTGCGGTCGCCCGGGTCTCTCGCGACGTCACCCAGGCCAGGCTGGCCGAACGGGCGCTCAGGGAGGCGAATCGCAACCAGCAGGCGTTCTTTGAGAACACCCCGGACTCCCTGTTTGTGCTCGATGTCGAAGAAACGGCCGAGGGCCGCGCCTTCCGCGTGGTGATGGTGAATTCGGCCTTTTGCTCGCTTACCGGCCTGCAGGCGGAACGGATCCAGGGTCGCCTGGTGGACGACTTCATGCGCCCTGTTGATGTGCTTCACGCTGCGATTGCCCGCTACGAGCAGGCCATCGCCGCAGGCCGCACCATCGAGTACGAGGAAACGGTCCCATACGGTTCCCGTCCCCAGATTCAGACTATCCTCACGCCAGTGATTGATGCTCGGGGCCGCTGCTACCGGCTCATCGGGACCTCTCGCGATATCTCAGAGCGGCTGCGCCTGCAGCAGGAGGAGCGCCGTGCCCGCCAGGAGGCCGAAGGCCTCGCGTTGATCGTCGAATCCGCGAGCGATGCCATCCTCAGCCTCGATATGAACGAGCGCATCACCTATTGGAATCCCGGCGCCGTCGCCGTTTACGGATTCCCTGCGGAAGAAGCGGTCGGGCGTCACATCTCCATCATTTATCCCGAAGATCAGGCATCCGCCGAAGTGGCACAGGAACGCCTCGCGGAGGTTTATGGAGGGGCGG
>CAZKZR010000052.1:0-10948 GCA_964557245.1 uncultured Anaerolineaceae bacterium
CCTGCCGCCAGACCTGGAAGAAGGGGAGTACGTGTTCATGGAAGTCTCCGATACGGGCGCGGGCATGACGGCGGACGTGCGGGAGAGGATCTTTGACCCGTTTTCACGACGAAATTCACGGGGAGAGGGCTGGGGTTGGCGGTGGTACTCGGCGTGGTGCGAGGGCATCGCGGTGCGCTCAAGGTGTACAGCGAGCCAGGGCACGGGACGACGTTCAAGGTGCTTTTCCCGCCGCACCAGCAGATCCACACGCCCAGTGCGCAGGCTCCGGACGTGGCGGCAATCTGGCAGAGCTCCGGGCTGGTGCTGGTGGTGGACGATGATGAGACGGTGCGGACGGTGACCACTTCAGCGCTGCAGCGAATGGGGTTCACGGTGATAACAGCGGAGAACGGGCTGGAAGCGGTGGAGGTGTTCCGGCAGCACCGGGATGACATCCGGCTGGTGATCATGGACCTGACAATGCCGCACCTCTCCGGGGAGGAGGCGTTCCGCGAAATACGGACGATCAAGCCGGACGCAGCGGTGATCATCATGAGCGGGTACAACGAACTGGAGACGAGCCAGCGGTTCGCGGGGAAAGGTGTGGCGGCGTTCGTGCAGAAGCCGTTCGAAATCCCACGTCTGCGCGAGTTGGTGCGTGAAGTGGCGGAACGAACCGCACGATGATGCCCCGGGGGAATGCAACAACGGCGGGCCAGGGTGGCCCGCCGCTGTTGATTTTGGCGTGGTTGACGGGGCTCAGGCGGCCTTGAAGCGCTCACCCTTTGAGTTGTGAGCGAGGGTGCCGAAGCGGCCAAGGAACGTGGTCATGTCGTCGGAGATGGTGGCCAGGCCGCGCGAGAGGCCGGCGAGTTCGCCGATCTGGGCGGTGACTTCTTCGACGCTGGCCGAAACCTGCTCGCTGGCAGCGGCGGATTGCTCGCTGACGGCGGTGGCGCTAGTGACGGAGCCGAGCGCGCGCTCGCTGCCTTCCCGCATTTCGGCGGAGAGGGTGGTGAGCTTGTTGGCGATGGTTCCCACCTGGGTGACCACGCCGCTGAGCTGAACGGTGCTCGCTTCCATGCGGGTGGAGGCGTCAGTGATCCGCGCGATTTCCTGGTTCACTTCGCCGGCGCTTTCGACGATGCGGCTGAGAGCGGCGCCCGCTTCGTTGGCGCGCTGGGCACCGGATTCGACGTCGCGGACGGAGCTTTCCATAGCGCGGACGGCCTGTTCGGTGCCGTGCTGAACGGCCGCGATGAGGGAGGCGATTTCCTTGGTCGCAACCGCGGTGCGCTCGGCGAGAGAGCGGACATTCTCGGCGACGACGGCGAAACCACGACCCTGCTCGCCGGCGCGGGCAGCCTCGATCGCGGCGTTTAGCGCGAGGAGGTTCGTCTGGCTGGCGATGTCTTCGATGGTCTGGATGATGGCGCCGATTTCGGAGCCTCGGCGGCCGAGGTCTTCGATTTCGCGAGCGGTGGAGGTCACGGCGTTGCGGATGGTCTCCATGGCGTCGACGGTCTGCTGCACGCTTTGCATGCCATCGCGGGCAGCATCGAGCGAGCCCGCCGCCTTTTCACTTGCGGCGACGGCGGAGGAGGACACGTTCTTCAGGGCATCATGGACCTGGGCGGTGGAGGCTTCCGCATCCTGGACGCCGCGGAACTGGTCTTCGGCGCCCTGGTTGACGAGCGTGATGCCCTCGACGAGGTCACGCATTTCAGCGTTGACGGCCGACATGGCCGCGGTCTGCTCGGTGGCGCCGCGGGCGATGTCCTGGATTGCGTTGGCGATTTCGCGTGAGGCCGCGTCGACCTGGGAGGAGCCTTCATCGAGGGACTTCACGGATTCGACGAGGGTCTCATCGACATCGACGAGGCGCTGGAGGACGCCCTCGCTCATGTAGGTTTCGACGGCGAGCGTCATATCGAGGGTGAAGGCGCGGTTGAAGGCCAGAATCGTCTCCACCAGCTTCTCGCCCTTCAGCTTCTTGGCGAGGCGGCGGTAGACGAGGTCGGCGTAAAGCGCGTAGTTACCGAGGTTCCAGCGGGGCTCAACGTTGAGCACGGCGTGGACGGCGCCAATGGTGAGGCGATGCTCGAAATACTCTTCGTCGAAGCGGCCGGTGAGGAGGAGCAGGAAATACTGCTTCTGGGCTCCTTCGAGGCGCGGGCGGGCCGACTTGGATTCGGCCACCTTATCGGTGAAGTTCTTGAACTTGAAGGAGTGGTCGTAGAACTCGCGGACGATGTCATCCGCCTGCGGAGCGAGGTACTGGGCAGCCGCGCGGATGAGTTCGCCGTCCTTCTCGCTGAAGGCGCCCCAGGCCAGCCGAAGGGCCTGGTCTGAGCGGTCAATCGAGAGGCGTTCGGTGAGCTTTGAAGACAACGTGTCGTTCCCCTGAGGTCGTATGTGCGGCACTTACTACTCTCGCCGCTGCGGCTGCGGCTGCGATGGGCGAGATCCCTTGTTCGCGTGAGGGGAATCCCTGCAAATCTCTCCCGCCGGAAATCTGGATCTAACGTTGGATCGTTGGTACGCCGAAACGGGTACGGATGGCCATCTGGAAGCGGAGTGGTGGGCGGCCCGAACAGCCCGTCGGCCGCCAGCGCGATACGATAGGAAACGTGACACCGACCGCGATTTTCTTCGATATGGACGACACGTTGCTGGACACGTCCGGCGGGGTGGACGAGGCCTGGCAACTGACGGCTGCCGCCTTCGCTCCGGGACTGGGGATCGAGGCGGAGGTGCTCAATCGGGCGATCCGGGCCCAGATGATGGCGTTCTGGAAGGACGAGGCGGCGGTTGAGCACTGGCGGACGCGGCTGCACGAGGCGCGCGTCCACAACATCGAGCAGACCCTGTTGGCTCACGCCCTCGACATCGCGGGGGCGAAGCAGATCGCCGACCACTACTGGGACGCCCAGTCGAGCCGGTTCAAGCTGTTCGAAGATTCGGTCACGACCCTGGACAGCCTGCGCACGGCTGGTTTTCAGATCGGCCTGATCACGAACGGTCCGGCGGAGATGCAGCGCTGGAAGATCGACCGGTTCGATTTGCAACGGCATTTCGATGTGATCGTCATCGAGGGAGAGTTCGGACACGGCAAGCCGCACCCGAACGTGTTTCGCCATGCAATGGCGTCAGTAGGGGCCGAGGCTGCGCAATCTCTCCACATCGGCGACAACCTCTATGCCGATATCGGCGGAGCGAAAGCCGCTGGAATGCGCGCCGCGTGGATCCACCGGGACCGGCTGGAGATGAAGGAGAGCGAACACCTCCCAGACCATGTCTTCGCTCACCTGGCCGATCTCCTGCTGGCACTCGAACTCTGACCGTTTGGTCGTCGCCCGTATCTGGGGATCGCGTATAAGGGGTGACTGGGCGTTCCCTTTGTCCAAGTCCGCGATCCCGGTTTCCGCATGTCCGCATCCCCCGAAGTAGAACCGACCGACCAACAAGGCGAGCGGCCGGCCGCGCAGCCGTATGTACCGCACCAGTCGTGGGTGCGGCGCACATTCGGTGCGATCACGGAGGATGCGAACTTCCGGAACCTGTTTTTCGGGAACATGCTCCAGTTCGGATCGCAGCAGATGCAGCTGGTGGTCCGGGGCTGGCTGGTGTTCCACATCACCGGCTCGTTCGCGGCACTGGGGACTGTCGCGCTGGCGAACGCGGTGCCCGGCATCCTGCTTTCGCCGGTTGGCGGCCTCATCGCCGACCGGGCGCCGAAGAAGACCGTCATCCAATCGGCGCAGCTGTACAACATGGTCAACGCCGCCGTGCTATCGGCGCTGGCGGCGGGATGGCTCGGGATCGAACTCGCTTTCTGGCACCTGTTTCTCAGCTCATTTATCCAGGGCGGCGTGAACTCGATCATGATGCCCTCCCGCCAATCGATGATTTCGGACCTGGTGCCCCGCGAGCGGTTGATGAACGTGATTGGCATCAACTCTTCCGGACAGACGTTCATGCAACTGGTGGGACCCGGGCTGGCGGGTTTTCTGATCGCGCTGCTCAGCCCGGCCGCGGTGTTCGGCCTGATGTCGGCGATGTACTTCTTCGCCGTCACGTTCACTATGCGGCTGCCGACCAAGCCGCTGTACGCGTTTGCCCAAACCTCGGCCGGGAAGGCGGCGAAGGAGGCCCGCGGCAAGGGCGGGGGCTCGTTCAAGGACCTGAAGGACGGTATGCGCTACGTCGCAACGGACCCTGTGATCCGAATGCTCGTGCTGGTGAACTTCATGATCGTCGTGGTCGCGATGCCGTACACCATGTTGCTGGCGGGCTTCGTTAAAGACGTGCTGCACAAGGGGGCGTTCGAACAGGGGACGCTCCAGAGCGTGCAGGGCGTGGGCGCGCTCGGCGGTTCGGTATTCGTTGCGTCGGGCAGCGCAAAGCGCCGCGGCCGGATGATGATCTCGTGGGGGGCGCTGCTCGGCGGAAGCATTATCGCGTTCGCCATTTCGACGAATTTCTGGGTAACGCTGCCGATCATGGTGCTCATTGGCGCGGCGCAGGCAGGACGCATGGCGATCGGGCAGGTGCTCATCCAGACGTATTCGGCGGAGGAGTACCGCGGGCGGGTGCAGTCGGTGTGGTTCATGCAATTCAGCCTGGTGCAGTTCGGGACGTTCCTTGTCTCGATACTCGCCGAGGCGGTGGGACCGCAGCTTGCCATCGGCGGACTGGCGGCATTGCTGGTGGTGGCAATGGGGCTAATCGCCATCTTCCTGCCTTCGATGCGACGCCTGGAGTAAGGACCGCCTCCGAGGAGCGGACCGCGGGAGGTGATTCCCCGTTCCCGTGCGGGCGTCTACTCTTACCGGCCATGGGCAAGCTCGATGGTAAGACCGCTCTGATCTTCGGCGTTTCGAATGACCGCTCCATCGGTTGGGGCATAGCCAAGGCTCTGCACGAAGAGGGCGCGAAGCTCGCCTTTTCGTACGCGATGCCAATGGAGAAGCGGATCAAGCCGCTGGCCGAAGAGCTCGGCGTGGAGTTCGTCGAGCCCTGCGACGTGGGGAGCGACGAAGAGTTGGACGAGGTGTTCCGGAAGGTGCGCGAGCGGCTGGGGACTATCGACATCCTGGTCCATTCGATTGGGTTCGCAAACCGCGAAGACCTGATGGGCCGGTTCGTCGATACTTCGCGCGAGGGTTTCCTGCTGGCGCACAACATCTCGGTGTACTCGTTTGTGGCGCTCGCGAACCGGGCGCGGCACCTTATGCCGAACGGCGGGAGCATGCTGACGCTCACGTACTACGGTTCGCAGAAGGTGGCCCCGAAGTACAACGTGATGGGCGTGGCCAAGGCTGCGCTCGAAGCCACCACGCGCTACCTGGCGTGGGACCTTGGCGCCGACCGCATCCGCGTGAATGCGATCAGCGCGGGCCCGATCCGGACACTCGCCGCGAGCGGAATCTCAGGCTTCCGGGACTACTTGAAGCAGTTTTCCAGCGTGGCGCCAATCCACGAGAACGTGACTATCGAGCAGGTTGGAGCGGCAGCGGCGTTCCTGGCGAGCGACGGGGCGAGCGGCATCACGGGGGACGTGCTGTACGTCGACCATGGGTTCAACATCATGGGATTGGCCAGCGAAGAGCGGGAGTGAGCCGATTGGCCGGCCCGTTCCACATCGCTCCCTATGACCGCCAGCGCCACGCCGACGGGCCCTACCGGGTGGTCTCGGCGGTGTTCCTGGAGTATGGCTTCCCGTTCGCGGAGAACGACTACGACGCGGACGTGATGCATCCCGAGGAGCATTACGACGGCAAGAGCGGGTGGTTCTGGGTTGCGGAGGATGACCGCGGCGCGGTAGCCGGGTGCGTGGGATTAAGCGACGAGGGAGCGGGGGAGTTCGAATTGCACCGCCTCTACGTCCTTTCGGAAGCGCGCGGGCACAGGCTGGGGGAGCGGCTCTGCGCGGAAGTGATCGCGAAGGCGGTGGAGCGGGATGCACGGCGCCTGGTGCTGTTTAGCGACGTGCATTTCACGCATGCGCACGATCTCTACCGGAGGGTGGGGTTTCGGGAGAACCGCTTTCGCTATGCGCCGGACCCGTGGCAGAGTCGTGAGTGGGGATTTTTAATGGAGTTCCCGGAAGTGAAGGAGAACTGATGCCGCGACCGCGATGCGTGTGGTGCATGGAGCCGCCCTACCAGGACACCGCTGTCCTGAAGTGGCGCGGAGAGGAACGGGAACGGCTGACTATCCCCCTGTGCCGGAAGCACCTGATACGGCTGAAGGAAGCCGGGCCAAACGGCCGGGAGCACAAGGGATGGTTCTACAAGGACGGTTGGTGGTAGCGGGCTAGCCGGCGGCGGACTCTTCGCCGTCGTGAGCGGCAATCCGTCCGCGGATGCGCGCGACTTCGTCTTGCATGATTTCGCGGGCGCCCTGGGCGTACTTCAAGAGCAACTTCAGTTCGGCATCGGTGAAGCCTTCGGTGAGGGCGTACATCTGCGCGCCGAGAGATTCGTAGTAGGGCCCGACCATGGCTTCGTTCTGGGGATTCTGCGGCTGAAGGATGACTTTGCGGCGATCGTTCGGATCTGGTTCGCGGCGGACGAAGCCGCCGCGTTCGAGCCTGTCTACGAGCCGGGTGACCCCGCCGGTGGTGAGCCCCGTAAGTTCAGCGAGCCGGCCGGGAGTCATAGGACCGAAGAGGTTGAAAAGGTCCAGGGTTTCCAGTTCCGAAGGGCTGATACCCACGCGATCGGCCACGGCCTGGCTAAACAGGACGCCCATGGCGCTGCCGAGGCGAGCTTCGCGTTCGAGCGCGGCGAGCAAAGACTGCCGGTCATGCTGGCCGGTTGACATCCCCAAAACCCTCTCGTAGTCTCTGATTTCGTAAGTATCTGACTGTGTCAGTATCTTCTGAAATCAGCGACTTAGCCCAGTATGCCACCGGGCAGGACGCCGCACAACCTTGGAGGCACTTATGACCGCGTTGGCGGAACTTTCCGGGAGCGACCCCATAACCAAGGGGACGGCCGCGCTCTCCATTCGCGACCTGCGGAAAACGTACGGCACGTTCGAAGCTGTGCGGGGCATCAGCTTCGAGGTGCAGCCCGGCGAGATATTCGGCCTGCTGGGGCCGAACGGGGCGGGCAAGACTTCCACCATCGAAATCATCGTGGGGCTGCGGGAGGCGACCGCGGGAGAGGTCCGGATTTTCGATGCCGACATGAAGCGGGAGTCAACCATCGCGCGTTCGCAGCTCGGGATTGCGCTGCAGGAGTCGGACTTCTTCGAACACCTGCAACTGGCGGAGCAGCTGAACTTCCTCGGTGCGTGTTATGGCGTAAAGCCCGACACACAGCAGCTGCTGGGGTTCGTTGACCTGGCTGACCGGGCGAAGTGGCGGCTGAAGCAGCTTTCGGGCGGGCAGAAACAGCGGTTCGCGATCGCGGCTGCGCTGGTCAACGACCCTCCGCTCGTGCTGCTGGATGAGCCCTCGACGGGGCTGGACCCGGCGGCCCGCCGGCAGCTCTGGGACCTCATCCGCCGGCTCCGTGACGAGGGACGCACGATCGTGCTCTCGACGCATTACATGGAGGAAGCGGAAGAGCTGTGCGACCGCGTGGCGATCATGGACAAGGGCTTGATCGCGGCGATTGATACGCCGGACGCGCTGATCGATCGGCTGGTGGCGAGCGGATTCGAGCGGCCCGTCGAGATCCGGAAAGCTACGCTGGAAGATGTGTTCATCCAGCTCACGGGACACGGGTTCGAGGACGAGACCGCGCAGCCGGCGCACGAGGCCGCAAAGGGAAGGAAGGGACGATGACAGCCTCTGCAATCGCAACGACTTCGGCGGGGCGCGCCCAGCGGACGAGTGCTCCCTGGTGGAGCGGATTCGTGGCGACGCTCAGCAGCGAACTCAAGTCGCTGGTGCGCGAGCCATCGGCGCTGGCGTTCACGCTGGGTCAGCCGTTCATCCTGCTGCTGATCCTGAACAGCTTTAACTTCGATATCCGGCTCGCGAACGGGGAAGTACGGCCGTACCTGGACCGGCTGCTGCCAGGAATGATCGCGTTCAACGGGATGACGGTGGGCCTGAACGGTGTAGCGTTCCCGCTTTCGCGTTATAAGCAGCGAGGCACGTTGCGCCGAGTGCGGGCGACGCCGTTGCCGACCGCATCATTCGTCGGCGGAGTTGTGGTGAGCCGGATGGTCATCGCGTTCGGCGTGACGCTCATCACGTACCTGGCGGGGGTGTACGTCTTCGGCGCGGAGCTGACCGGATCCGTGCCGCTGCTGTTCGCGCTGGCGACGCTTGGGTCACTGGCGTTCGTGGCGCTCGGGGTGTTGGTGGTCGCGATCGCGCGTTCGGAGGACGACATCCCACCGATGTTCATCCTCGTGCTGATGCCGAGCATGCTGTTTTCCGGCGCGTTCCTGGATCGATCGGGGCTGCCGGATTGGCTGCACTGGGTGACCGGCGGGCTTCCGCTCACGTTCCTCACGGATGCGGTGCAGCAGGTAGCGAACCTGGACAAGGGGTTCAGCGCGATCCAGGGCGACGTGTTTGGGCTGGCGGTCTGGGGGCTGGCGGCATCGGTGCTCGCCGGCTGGCGCTTCAAGATGGCCTAACTCCGAGCAGGCGAACTTTCGAAAGGGACCCGCTCGCGCGGGTCCCTTTGGTTGAGCCGGGGCGAACCTAGTTCGGCAGGACGACGATCTTGCAGTCGTGGGGGTCGGCCAGCGCTTCGAAGGCCGCGGGCAGGTCCTCGAGCGAGACGGTCCGCGTGACCATGGGCGAGGTATCGATCGACTGGTCGGCGAGGGCAGCGAGGGCTTCTGCGTATTCAGCGGGGGTGTAGCCAAGCACGAACTTGAGCGTGAGCTGCTTGTTGATGCCCACCATTGGAAAGATGCGGTCTTCTTTCATGCAGACGCCGACGACGATGGCCCGCCCGGCACGCTCGACGAGTTCCATCGCCTGGCGGAGGGTCCCTTCGACGCCGACACACTCGAAGACGACGGGGGCGGCCCGGCCGGCGGCGGCGGTGACGGCTTCCGCGAGGTTCTGTGAACCAGGATCGACGACGAGATCGGCGCCGAGCCGGGCGGCGAGCTCGCGGCGGGCGGGGGCGTAATCGCTGACGGTGACGTGCTGGACGCCTTCCTTCTTCAGCCAGATGAGGGTCATCAGCCCGATGGGTCCCGCGCCCATGACGACCGCGTGCTCGTTCGGCTGAATATGCGCTTCGCGGACGGCGTGGAGGCCGACGGCGCACGGCTCGGTGGTGGCGGCTTTCACGTTGTCGACAGCGTCGGGGACTTTGAGGAGCATGGGGGCGCTCATGACGACGTACTGGCCGTACGCACCGGGGAAGCGGGTGCTGTAGCCGATCGCGACGAAGCCGGAGGGGGAAGACGGTTCGATCAGGACGGGGACGGAGGTCACACGGGTGCCAGCAGCCCAGGATTCGGCACCGGGGCCGGCCTCAATGACTTCGGCGATAAACTCGTGGCCCATGACCATGCCTGCGTCTTCATCGGCGTTGTCCCAGGAGACGGCGCCGCTCATTTTCGAGGCGGCGACCATGTCTTCCATGTACTTGGCCGCGTGCAGGTCGCTGCCGCAGATGCCGCAGGCAAGGACCTTCGCCAGGACCTGCATAGGCCCCGGCTTCGGCATTTCCACATCTTCAACTTTGAGGGCTTTGCCCCGAAGTACCATTGCGCGCATTTATAGTTCGCCTCATGCGAAGGATTTGGCGGACTGTATCACGGCACACTGAGAGGGGAACGCCATCTCAGGAATTGCGGGGCGGCCGGTGCTGCCCCGAAACTACAGGCCGTGACGTTGGGCCGCCGTCTCCTCCTCGCGACGAACAACCCGGGAAAAGTACGGGAGTTCCGAAGGCTGCTGGCCGGGTCCTCGTTCGAGGTTGTCACGCCCGCGGAGGCTGGGATTTCGCTGGACGTGGAAGAGACGGGAGCGACGTACCGGGAGAACGCCCTGCTCAAAGCGCGCGCATTTTGCGAAGCCGGGAACTGCCTGGCCCTGGCGGACGATTCGGGCATCGAGGTGGACGCGCTGGACGGCGGGCCGGGGATGTACTCGGCGCGGTTCGGGGGGCCGGGACTGGATGACCCTGGTCGGACGGCGCTGCTTCTGGAGAAGCTAGCCGGCGTACCGATAGAACGCCGAGGGGCGCGGTACCGGGCGATTGTCGCCATTGCGTGGCCGGGCGGAGAGCCGCGATGTTTCGAAGGGGTGCAGGAGGGCTCGATCGGCTTCGAGCCCAGAGGGACCCGCGGTTTCGGGTACGATCCGGTCTTCCTCGTGGACGGAACGCGCATGCAGGCGGAGATTTCGGACGAAGAGAAAGACGTTATCAGCCACCGCGGGCAAGCCGTGCGGGCGGCCGCGGCGTGGCTGGAGAACCACTCTCAGTGAAGACTATCGCGCTGTGGGTGAGCGCGGTCGTGTTGCTCGGCGCGGGCTGCGGCGGTAGCGCTACTTTCCCCGAGGCGGCGGAATGCCCGGAGCCGGCGCCGCTGCCGACTTCTCGGGCGCAGGCCGGCGCCGTTTCGCCCCAGTCATACGCGAGCCGGCTGAGGAGTTCGGCGGACAACCTGGTGAAGTTGCGGGCGGACCTGCGCGCCAAATACGCCGACGACACGTTCTATCGAAGGGACGAGTTCCGGCCGGACTTTGCGGTATATGCGGACCAGACGGTGTGCACGGCGCAGGCGATGGCGGAACTGACGGCGCCGGACGCGCGGTTCGCGGAATTCGAGACGAGGCTGGACCTTTCGCTAAACGCACTCATCGAGCACACGCGCGCGGGGCGGGAGGCGGTGCGAGCGAGGAACGTGAGTGACTACCGCGCGTGGTTCAAAGACGCGGACGCGAAGATCGCCGCTGTGCACGCGGCGGCCTACGACCAGCGCTGACCTATTCGGCGGCTATGAGGCCGACGGCGCGCTTGATGCGTTCGAT
>CAZKZR010000053.1:0-10937 GCA_964557245.1 uncultured Anaerolineaceae bacterium
GCCCGGGTTCAGCCTGGCGGTGTCGGAACTTTGGGCGGCTGGTTAGCCGACAAGAATCCCTGCGCGAGTTCGAGCAGAGCCGACTAGGGCAGCGCCAGCATTCGTTCCAGCGCAACCAGTGACCACTTGCGGGTATCGGCATCGACTTTCACTTCGTTGACGACGACGCCCTGGAGGAGCGCTTCGAGGGTCCAGGCGATGTAGGCCGGGTGAATGCGGTACATGGTGCTGCAGGGGCAGACCACCGGGTCCAGGCAGAAGACCGTCTTATCCGGGTTCTGGAGCTGGAGGCGGTTCACGAGGTTGATCTCGGTGCCGACGGCCCAGACCGAGCCCGCGGGGGATTCGGTGATGGTTTTCGTGATGCGCTCGGTGGAGCCGTTGAGGTCTGAGGCCTGGACGACTTCCCAGCGGCACTCGGGGTGGACGATGACCTTGACGCCCGGGTGTTCCTTGCGGGCCTTCTCGATCTGATCGACCGAGAAGCGCTGGTGGGTGCTG
Source organism: uncultured Anaerolineaceae bacterium (assembly GCA_964557245.1). Classification (GTDB taxonomy): domain Bacteria; phylum Chloroflexota; class Dehalococcoidia; order Tepidiformales; family Tepidiformaceae; genus Amarobacter. The sequence continues at coordinate 502 of CAZKZR010000053.1, forward strand.
CAGTGGCCCTGCCAGAGGATGATTCGCGCCTTGCGAAGGGCTTCGGGCGTGGTGCCGCCGTTCGGCATGCGGAAGTTCCAGAGCACCATCTCGTCGAGCGGAATGCCCATGTCGTAGCCGGTGTTGCGGCCCAGGTGCTGGTCGGGGAAGAAGAGGACCTTTTCGGCCTGTTCGAACGCGTACTTGAGGGCGCGAGGGGCGTTGCTCGAGGTGCAGACGAGGCCGTTGCGTTCGCCGACGAAGGCTTTGAGGCTGGCCGCGCTGTTCATATAGGTGACGGGCACCACGCTGGCGCCTTCGCCGATCATCTCGTGGATTTCGTCCCAGGCCTGGTACACATCGTCCGGGTCAGCCATGTCGGCCATCGAGCAACCAGCGGCCATATTGGGGAGGATGACGCGAACCTTTTCGTCGGTCAGGATGTCGGCGGATTCGGCCATGAAGTGGACGCCGCAGAAGAGGATGTATTCGAGGCCCTGCTGCTGCTGCGCCTGGCGGGCGAGTTGGAAGCTATCGCCGACGAAATCGGCGTACTTGATGACCTCTTCGCGCTGGTAGTGGTGGCCCAGGATGGTGAGCTTCGCGCCGAGCTGCTTGCGGGCGAAGGTGATGCGCCGGTCGAGCTCTTCGGGCGACATCTTGAGGTACTCGCGCGGGATGTCTTGCTGCCAGCTGACGAATGCGGGTTCGTCGGCCAGGGGAACGGGGATCAGGGCATCGGTCGGGCAGGTATCCGGGTCCGTGTACATCACGAGCTTCTCGGCGTAGTCCGCCGCCTTCGGGGTGAGCACTGCCATCGATTGCCTCCTGACTTAGTGTCATTTCTACACTAAGTCATAGTCCAACAGTGCCAGCTACGGGACTTCGTGTCAACCGGACACGAAGTCCCACGCCGCTATCTTCATGGAACTGCAAGGTTGGGCGCTTTGGAGCGGGAAAGGCGGGTTCTAGCGCTTTGGCCTTGTCGTCCGCGCGCGGCTCCAGCCGCGGCTCACCATCCAGGCGGAAGTCAGGCGGGAGAATCCAAATCCAAGTAGGATCGCCCAGAAAGCGAAGGCGACAAGCGTAAATGTCGAGTTCGAGGTGGCCCCCGCAAGCAAGCCCATGTACAACCCGGCGAACCCGCCGACAGCGAAGGCGAAATAGACCGGGAACGTTCGCCACTTCCAGACGGGCATGGGCGTCGGCACGTGGCCGCCGACCGATGGGACGTGCGCCGGCTGTCCCGGGCTGGTGGGGGCGCCGCGCTTCCGGCGGGTGCGGGTGCTCATGACGGCACTCCGAAGCGCAGCCGAAAGGCCATGTCGCAGCGCAGGCAGAGCGGAACGACATCTCTGCCGAGCAAGTTCCGGAATCCGATCACATGAACTCCACAGGCCCGGCCCACTTCGTTGATCCGGGCATCGGGAAAATGAAACAGGCCGCCGCAGTCCGCGCAAATGAGCGCGCTAAGGCGGCCTATCGCTTCCTTGCACTCCACACAGAAGGTGGCGGGCACGGGGCAATTGTCGATTGGCTGGTGTCGATTGTCGATTGTCGATTCGAGCGGGCGGTTAATGGGCGACTGCGAAAGCCAGGACATCGCCGCGCGTGAAGAGGAGCACCCCGGAGGATGTCTTGCGATGTTTGATGTGGCCCAGCTGAGCGGCGCGTTCAAGCGTTGCCTCGGGGAGGTTGGCGGCCGCCGCAGCTTCGGCGAGGTCCAGCACATCGTCCAGCGCGCCGGGGGCCGGTTCAGGGTTCAGGCAGGTGTTGCAGGCAAACTCGAGCCCGAGGTGGTCTTCGTTGATCCAGACCTGTCCGCAGTCATCCCCGGGGAGATCGGCCCGCGAATTGAGATGGTAGAGGCTGCCGCACACACCGCAGTAGGCGACCATGTAGGGCTCGACGGTGAGAAGGCAGACGATGCAGGTTTCGGTTGAGGCTTCAGTGGACATAGGTGGACTCTTCCGAGCGTACAGGAACCTTGACTGGCGGGGAACGCGCTACCTATGATCATAGCGCTTTAGCAATTCCTATTGCCCTCGATTTTTGGGGGCAAGCCAGCCCTTCTCCGGAGGGGCGGGAGGGTGTGTGGCCCTGGCCACGATGACCGACTACGCGCGATTCGTTGAGCAGCTTGGGGTCAGGGCGCTGCCGGATGACCTTCTCGGGCAGGCCCTCACGCACGCGTCGTATTTGAACGAAGCCGATTCCAGCGCAATTTCCAACGAACGCCTGGAGTTCCTCGGGGATTCGGTCCTGGGGATGATCATTGCTTCGGTGCTGTTCGACCAGTTTCCGGAGGCGGGAGAAGGCGATCTGACGCGGATGCGGGCCGACATCGTCCGCGGCACAAGCCTGGCGCGGGCGGCGAACCGGGTTGGCCTCGGCGAACACATGATCCTCGGCCGGGGAGAAGAGGCGGCGGGTGGGCGCCACCGCGACCGCAACCTCGCCGGCGCCCTCGAGGCGATGATCGGCGCCGTTTACGAAGCGCACGGTTATCGCACGGCGAAGGCGTTTACGCGCCGTTTGCTCAAGCCGGAGCTGGAGCAGATTCATCGTGAAGGGGCGCGCGTGGACGCCAAGAGCTCGTTGCAGCACCTGGTACAGGCTCGCTGGCATGAACCGCCCGAATATGTGACGGTGCAAGAGGCAACCGGCGTGTCGCACCGGTTCATTGTCGAAGTCCGAATCGCGGGTTCGTCTCTCGGCCGGGGCGAGGGGCGTAGTAAACGCGAGGCGCAGCAGGCTGCCGCCCAGGAAGCCATCGATGCGCTCAATTCGCCTAAGGCGGAGGAGTAGCCCCGTGTATTTGAAGCGGCTTTCCGTCCAGGGTTTCAAGAGCTTCGCCAATCGCACGAACTTCGATTACGGCCGCGGCATCACCGCCGTCGTCGGTCCGAATGGTTCGGGTAAGAGCAACGTTTCGGACGCCATCCGGTGGGTGCTCGGTGAGCAGAGCACCAAGTTGCTGCGCGCCAAGAAGCAGGAAGACGTCATTTTCGCGGGGACAAAGGATCGTGCCGCGGTGGGCATGGCGGAAGTCGCCCTGACCCTGGACAACGAGGAGCGCTGGCTGCCGGTTGACTTCGCGGAAGTCGAAATCGCGCGGCGCGTGTACCGAAACGGGGACTCCGAGTACCTGCTGAACGGCTCCCGAGTGCGCCTGCGCGACGTCATTGACCTGCTGATGAAGGGAGACGTCGGCCAGAACAGTTACTCGATCATGGGGCAGGGCCTCGTCGATGAAGTGCTGAGCATGTCTCCGGACGAACGGCGGTCCTTCCTGGACGAAGCAGCCGACGTGAAGCGATTCCGGCTGAAGATCCGCGAAGCGATGGACCGGCTGTCCGCGACTCGGGAGAACATCGACCGCGTCCAGCTGATCATCGAGGAGATCGAGCCGAGGCTCGCCCAGTTGAGCCGCCAGGCGGAGAGGGCGGCCGAACATAAGGCGCTTTCCGCGGAGCTGCTGGACCTGCTGAAGACCTACTACGGGCATCTCTGGAGCGAGGCGCAGAACACGCTCGTGCGCGCGCGGGCCGCCCTCGATCAGGGGCACGCCGAGAACGCGGCCGCGAGTCAGCGCGTCAACCAGCTTCGGGAACAGCTGCGCACGCTCTCCGAGGAGATCCGGCGCCGCCGCGAGACGATCGGCCGGCGGGATACGCGGAACGCGGAGATCGACCAGCGACTGGTCGCGACGGAGCAGGCGATCGCCCTGGATCGCGAGCGGCACAACATGGCATCCGGCCGCCGCGAAGAGGTCCGGCTCGAACTCGAAGCGCTTGAATCCGAGCGCATGTCGCTCGCCTCTACGGACATTGACGAGGGACGCCGTGGGCTGGAGGTGGTGGGCGAGGCGGAGACTGCGAAGGACGAAGCCACCCGCACTCGCGCCGAACTCGACGCCGCGGAACGGGAGTACTCGACGCTCCGTTCGCGCACGCAGGAACTACGTGACGGCGCGGACGGCGATGACCGCCGGGCGAACGGAATGACCGTCGATATCGAGACGTCCCAGCGCCGCATCGTCGACCTTGACCGCGAGCTGGAGCAGCTCGTCGCTCGCCGGAAGGCCGTGATTGTGGAACTGATAGGGTTCGGGCGCCGATTCGCCGAGGCGCGGACCGCGGTCGCGGAAGGCGAAGTGAACGTGGAAACGGCACGCGACCAGGCGGACGCGGCACGCGAACAGCTGGCGCGGGTGCAAGACGAGGTGCGGGAGTTCGAGTCATCCGGAAATGCCGACCTGCGCGAACTGGACCACCTCGAGGGGCGGCTGGACGCACTGCGACGCGTGCAGGCTGAGCACGATGGGGTCGCGGCAGGCACGCGAAACGTGCTGATCATGGGCCAGGCGCTGATCGAGGATTTCGAACCTGGAAGCATGGGCGAACCACCGGAGATCTCCGGGGTGATTGGTCTTCTTTCGCGCCAGATCCGTGTCCCCGCAGGGCTGGAGATCGCGATCAACGCCGCGCTCGAGCAGCGGCTCCATGCCGTGGTGGTGGAGAACGAAAACGTCGCGCTCGAAGCTATCAACGCATTGCAGCGGCGCAAACAGGGCCGTGCCCAGTTCCTGCCGTTGGATTCCGTGCGGCACGTTTACCCGCTGAACCTGCAAAAGGAGCGCGGAGTCGTCGGGGTCGCGGCCAAGCTGATCCGCTGCGACAACCGGGTGAAGAACCTGATCGACACGCTCCTCGGGCGAGTCATCATCGTCGAGGACATCCCGACGGGGCTGCGCATGGTGAAGCGCGCGCTCGGGTCGGTCGTCACCCTGGACGGTATCTTCATCGAACAGACCGGAGTGATTGCAGGCGGCACGACGGGCGCCGACGAGGGCGAGTTCATCCGCCAGCGTGAACTAGAAGAGCTCCCGGAACGCATCGAAGAGCTGCGCAAGCGGACCGAAGTGAGCGCGCAGCGCATCTCCGATGCGCGCGCCGCCATCGAGCAGGTCGCCAGGCGTTCGCATGAAGCGGAGGGCGATTACGAGATGGCCCGGCGGTCCCTCGAGGCCGCCCGCTTCGACCTCGAACGGGAACGCGAGCGGCTGCACCGCCTGCGGCGGGACATGGACGCGGTACTCTCCAAGCGGACGGACATTGAACGCGAGCGCGCCAGCCGCGAGTCGCAGATTCTGCAGGCGCAGCAGGCGGCGGAACAACTGCAGCTGCGGCGCGACGAGCGGCGAGCGGCGATGGAAGCGCTCGAAGAGGATCTGAACCTTGCGACGCAGCGCAGGGAAGCGGCTCTGCGGGCGGTGTCCGAGGCGAGCGCTCGGCTTGCCTCAGTCGAGGGCGAACGCCGCACGCTGGCGGCGCTGCGGGAGCAACACGAGAAGTCCATAGAGCGCCTCGACTCGCAGATCCAGGCGAAACGGCTCCAGGGCCGGAACCTGGAGCTCGAAGCCAGCGTCATCGATGAGCGCCTTGGCAAGCTGGCACGGGAGTTGGAGACCATTCGCACAGACCAGGTGCGATTCGCGGAAGATGCGGCCCCTGACCGGGACGAACTTCACCGCCTCGAGAACCACGAGCGCACGATCCAGGACGAGTTCAACGAGGCCCAGACGGCGCTGCTCAGGATCCAGGGCTCGCGGCTGGACCTCGAAGCCGAACTTTCGCGCACGACAGAGCACCTGGAGCACCTGCGCCTCGAGATGGAGCGAGAGGGGCTGGCGCCCGACCGGTCCGGCCGGATCGTCAGCTACGACGAGGCAATGGCCGCTGAGCCGATGTTCCCCGAAGAGCGGCGCGAACCAACGCACATCCAGGGCGGGGCTGACGTTGATGTGGAAGCGATGCGTAACCGCATCGACGAGCTTCGACGGCAGATCAGGCGGCTCGGGGCGATCAACGCCGAAGCGCCCGAGGATTTCCGGGAGTTCAAAGAGCGTCACGAGTTCCTGACCACCCAGCTGACCGACCTGACCGATGCGGCGGACCAGCTTCGCACCGCCATCGCCGACCTGAACGAGGAGATTCGGACGCGGTTCACGGTCACCTTCGACAAAGTGAACACAGCGTTCACGGAATACTTCCAGTCGTTCTTTGGCGGTGGGACGGCCAGCCTGGCGCTCACCGACCCGAACAACCTCGCGGAAGCGGGAATCGAAATCGAAGCACAGCCGCCGGGCAAGCGGATCAAGAGCCTGAGCCTGCTCTCGGGCGGCGAACGTTCTCTCACGGCGGTGGCGCTGCTGTTCGCGCTGCTTTCGGCCAACCCGGCGCCGTTCTGCGTCCTGGACGAAGTGGACGCGGCGCTCGATGAGGCGAACGTTGGGCGCTTCACGGCCGCGTTGCGGCAGCTGAGTGAACGGACGCAATTCCTGGTTGTCACGCACAACCGCCGGACTATCGAAGTGGCGAACGAGATCTACGGAGTGTCCATGGGCCGCGACGGAGTATCAAAGGTCCTCTCGCTGCGGCTTTCGGATATTCCCCAGAACTAGGCAATTTTGTCCAAGACCGTCGTTTTTCGGCTGCGCTACAGTCACAGCAGTCTCAACGAGGTTCGCGCCATGCCGGAATACCCGATCCTGCCGTCCATCCGCGTCAAGGACGTGCGGAATGCCGTCGAGTTCTATACGCGGACACTGGGATTCGAGATGCAGCGTTCACAGGAGATCTCCGACAACAATTCGCTGAAGCTGGGGAACGCCCAGGTCATGATCGAAGGCGACGGAGCGTTCTACTCTGAGGGCTACAACGCGTTGATTAGAGAGCGGCTCGGCCGGCCCTCGGCCAACGCGTTCTACATCGAATCCGATGACCTGGACGGGCTATACGAACGGTTGCGAGCAGCCGGCGTGACGGTGGTGGATCCGCTGGCCGCGCGCGACTGGGGCCAATCGGAGTTCACGATCGAAGACCCGGAAGGTAACTGGCTGACGTTCTGGCAGGCCTCCTAGGGCCGGAGGAGAGACCGGCGGGCAGTGACATGGCATAGTTCGCGCTTCGCCGCGGATGGCGTATGAAAGCGGCGACAGTTGGGGGCGACTGATGATCGAGAGAATCACGGACCGCCAGGAGTGGAAGTTTTTCCGCGTCCTCCCTGAGGCGGATCGCGGACTGGCCATCGCCTGGTGGGCAGCGCTGGTCCTGCGCGGAGCCTTGCCGGCCTTCCTGGCCGTGGCAATGGGCGCGCTCGTTGGGGCGGTGCAGCGAGACGACAGTCTGACCGTGCCGCTGACGTCGGTCGGCGTCATTTTCATCCTGCTGCAGGTGCTGACGCCGATTCACCAGGCGATCGGCATGAACCTCGGCGACAAGACCGCCGCACTGCTCTATGACCGCCTCACGGCGTCCTGCACGGAACCACCGGGTATGGGGCACCTCGAAGATGCGTCACTCAGTGCGGACCTCACGGTGGCCCGCGATTTCGATTTGGGCATGACCGGCCCGCCGCTCTACATCTCCATGGACTTCATCGCATCGGGGGTGGTGCAACTCATCACCGGAGCCGTTTCGGCGGTCATCCTGTTCGGGTACACCTGGTGGGCGCCCATCGTCCTCGCGGCCGCCTGGATCGCCACCCACTACCTGCTGCGCGAAAGCTCCGTCTGGATGGACCGCCAGACGGACGAGGTGAAGGCCGCGCAGCGCGACGCGGACTACGCCTACCGCATGGCGGTCGACCCGCCGGCCGCCAAGGAACTCAGGATGTTCGGGCTGGCGGGGTGGACGCTGGACCGGTTCGTTGCGCGACGGACGACTCTCCACCGCCTGCAATACGAAGCGACCCGTTTGCGCGAGCAACCGGTGATCTGGTGCCTACTGGTAGTGGTCGCCGCGAATGTGCTCGTGTTCTGGTCGCTCGGGCGGGATGCGGCTGATGGACGGCTCTCGCTCCAGCAAGTGGTTGTCTATGCGCAGGTGGCGGTGAGCACGAGCATGCTCGCGTTCGGCGGGCTGAACTGGGCGCTGGATGGCGCGGCGGCGCCGGTGGCGGCGGCGCTTCGGCTGGATCGGAAGATGCGGCCGGCGGGAGCTCTTCCTTCCGGGCAGCGTTCTGTAGCCGGCATGCCGGCTTCGGAGATCCGGTTCCGGGATGTCACCTTCCAGTACCCCGCGGGTGGCGGAATTGTCCTCGACGGATTCAACCTGACCATCCCGGCGGGACGCTCCATCGCGATCGTGGGCCAGAACGGCGCAGGAAAGACGACGCTCGCCAAGCTCCTCTGCCGCCTCTACGACCCGCAAAGCGGGGCGATCGAAATCGACGGTGTGGACCTGCGCGAACTCGACCTGGACGCCTGGCGAGACCGGCTGGCGGCCGTCTTCCAGGACTACATCCGTTTCGAACTGCCGCTGCGGGACAACGTTGCGCCGGGCGGTGCGGACGACGAGAAAGTGAAGGCTGCGCTCGCCGCGGCGGGCGCCAGCCACCTGGCGGAACTCGACACCGTGCTTGCCAGGGGCTACGCCGGCGGGACCGACCTTTCCGGGGGCCAGTGGCAACGCGTGGCGCTGGCGCGGGCCCTGTACCGGGTTGAAGTAGGCGCCGGCGTGGTCTTGCTGGACGAGCCCACTGCCCAGCTCGACGTTCGCGGGGAGGCCGAGATCTTCGAGCGCATCCTCGAAGCCACCAGGAATTGCACCACCATCCTGGTTTCGCATCGCTTCTCAACGGTCCGCCAGGCAGACCTGATCTGCGTGGTCGAACACGGACGGGTGATCGAGCTGGGCACGCACGATGAACTGATGGCGCTCGGCGGACGCTATCGCACGATGTTCGACCTGCAGGCGCAGCGGTTCACGACGGACGAAGAAGAGGAAGGGATGGTGTTCGATGTCCTCGCCTGAGATTGCGGCGCCGCGCCGCAGAGACACCGAAGTGCCGTTGCCGGCAGCCATCCCGTCGATGTGGCGCCTGTGCAAGCTCGGGTTCCGGCACGAGCCCTTCCTGCTGCTGGCGGCGTTCCTTCTCTCGCTGCTGGCCGCGCTGCCGGATGCAATGTTCGCCATCTGGCTGAAGTTCCTCGGGCAGGGCGTCATCGACGGCGACCGGCAGCTGTTGTTCATCGCCGCGTTCGGGCTGGGCGCGTCCGCGACCGCTACCTGGTTCCTCCAGGTGGTCAGCACGCGCATCCAGCGCCGCTTCCGCGACAAGGTCACCATTGCGCTGGAGGCGCACGTTGCCCGGCTGCAGGCCTCGGTGGCGACGATCGCGCACCAGGAGCGCCCGGACTACCTTGACCGCCTGGCGGTGCTGCGCGACCAGGTGTTCGTCCTGGATCACATGTACATGTCGCTCTTCGGCACGGCCGGCTGGATCCTACGCCTGATCGTCACGGTGGCCCTTCTGATGTCGATCCACCCCGCGCTGGTGCTGCTCGCGGTGTTCGCCCTGCCAACGGTGCTGACATCGAGCTGGCGGCCGGGAATCGAACGCGCGGCCCAGGAGCGCGCGGCGCCGGACCAAAGGCTCGCACGGCACCTGTTCCAACTGGCGACGACGGCGCCGCCAGGCAAGGAAGTCCGCGTGACCGGGATTGGCGCACGGCTCGGGCGGGAGCGCCGCGCTGCGTGGGAACGGTGGTACGGCGAGGTTTCGGCCGTCCGCTGGAGCTCAGCCGCGTACCACACAGTCGCCTGGGCGATCTTCGGAGCGGCGTTTGTCGGTTCCGTTGTGTTCGTCGCTTCGGGGCTTGATTCGCCTCCTGGCGACGTCCTGCTTGTGCTTGCTGCTGGCTCCCGGCTTTCGGCATACATCGGGGCGACGGTCGGCGAGATCGGGTTCTTGCGAGGCATCTGGATGGACGGCTCGCGGCGGCTGGCGTGGTTGGAGGACTACGCGGAAGCGGTGCACGCCGACGAAGACCTCGAAGCTCCGCCGCGACTGGACGACGGGATCACTATCGAGGGGCTTTCGTTCGCGTATCCCGGCACGGACCGCGTGGTGCTCGAGGACGTGAACCTTCGGATTCCCGCCGGAACGGTGGTTGCAGTGGTCGGCGAGAACGGGGCGGGGAAGTCCACGCTGGTCAAACTCCTTTGCAAACTGTACGAGCCGACGTCCGGCCGCATTCTCATTGATGGTCAGGACCTCTCCCGGATCCGAGTGGATAGCTGGCGCGATCGGCTGGCGGGCGCCTTCCAGGACTTCTTCAGATTCGAATTCCGCGCGCGCCAGTCGGTCGGCGTTGGAGATGTCCCACGACTGGACGATGAGCCCGCGGTGGTCACAGCCGTCGGCCGCGCGGGCGCGGAAGACGTGGTGGGCAAACTCCCGTCCGCGCTCGAAACGCAGCTGGGCCCGACGTGGCCCGGAGGAGTGGATGTCTCCTTCGGCCAGTGGCAAAAGTTCGCGCTCGCGCGGGGTTTCATGCGCGACCATCCGCTCTTGCTGGTGTTGGACGAGCCCACAGCTGCGCTGGATGCCGAGACGGAGCACGCGCTGTTTGAACGATACGCCGAGGCTGCCCGTGGTGGCCGCGGCAC
>CAZKZR010000054.1:0-10895 GCA_964557245.1 uncultured Anaerolineaceae bacterium
GTCCCTGCCGTTACGACCTCTTCCTCCGACCACAGGTACCGCGTGCTTCCGTGCCTCGTCCAGATTCGTTCGCCCTTGTCCGCCAAACCGCCCGATCCGAGTGCCTTCGTCGCCCAAGCCTTGAGGCTGGTCATTACTTCCTCGGGCTTCCGGTCGGACGTGACCACGAGATGGACATGGTTGGTGCGCACGTTCAGCGCCCAGATTCGCCATCCGCGGATTCGGCACGTGCGTTCAATGGCCTGTCGTACGGCAGCGCGCTTCGCGGGCGAGTCGAGGAGGAACACCTTGTCGGCGAGTTGGAACTGCCGATAGCGGTTCAGGCCGGGGTCCGGCGGTAGTTCACGCTCGCCGGGGGTTGACCGGGCGTGGTCTTTCGAGCCGCGCTCGTCGCCGTGGAGCCAGGTTCCCGAGGTTGTCCAGGTGAGGAAGTAGGCGAGTAGTTCGGACATGGTGCTTCAGCGTCGGCCTCGGTAGTGGTCCGACCGTGTAGCCGCTTCCTAGCGGGCGCGGCTGGGGAATCAGCCATCGCCTAGTTCACCCGGCGTTCGACGCCCTTCCAGTAGGCCTCGCGGATCAGGAACTTCTGGAGCTTGCCCGTGACTGTTCGGGGGAGGGTCTCGACGAAGTCCACGGAGGTGGGGCAGCGGAAGTGCGCGAGGTGTTCGCGGCTGAAGGCGATGATCTCCTCCTCCGTCGCGCTCATACCCTCGCGGAGGACGATGAGGGCCTTCGGCGTTTCGCCCCACTTCTCGCTGGGCACGCCGATGACCGCGCACTCCAGCACCGCCGGGTGCAGGTAGAGCGCGGCTTCGACTTCCGGCGAGGAGATGTTCTCGCCACCGGAGATGATGACGTCCTTCTTGCGGTCGACGATGTTGACGTTGCCGAATTCGTCCCAGACGCCGAGGTCCCCGCTGTGGAAGTACCCGTCGTAAATCGCCTTGGCCGTCTCTTCCGGCTGCTCCCAGTAGCCCTTGAGGACCACGTTCGAGCGCGCGCAGACTTCGCCGACGGTGGTGTTGTCCATGGGCACGGGGTTGCCGTCGTCGTCGAGGACCTGGATATCGACGCCGATCGCTTCGACGCCCGCGCGCGAGCGGCGCTGGTAATCCGAGCCGTCCGGATTCTGGTAGTCGCGGCCGGAGACGGTGAGGATCGGCGCCGTCTCGGTGAGCCCGTAGATCTGGATGAACTCCCAGCCGATCTCCTTCTCGAGTCGCTCGATGAAGGCCGCCGGCGGCGGCGCGCCGGCGACCGTGAAGCGCGGGCGGGTCGTGATGTTGTACTTCGCCTTGTCCGGGAAGTTGAGGATGGTGCTGAGAACGGCAGGCGCCATGCACGCGAACGTGATCTTCTCGTCCTGGATCAACTGGTAGATGTCCGCGCCCACCACAGCGCGCAGCACGACGTGGGTGGCGCCCATGGCGGTCAGGGCGAACGGGCCGCCCCAGCCGTTGGCGTGGAACATCGGCAGGGTCCAGAGCTCGCGGTCTTCATGCGAGACGCGCAGGTGCGCGATGAAGTTGTAGGCGTTGATGTAGACGTTGCGGTGCGTGAGCATCACGCCCTTCGGCCGGGCGGTGGTGCCGGAGGTGTAGTTAATGGAGGTCGTGTCGTTCTCGTCCTGTTCGACGAACGGGGTGGCCGTCTTCGGCTGCGAACCGACCAGCGTGTCCCAGTCGGTCCAGCCGGAAGGCGTTTCAGCCGGCGTGCGCGGGTCGGCGGCGATCCAGTGCTCGACCGACTTGAGGTTCGGCCGGATTTCGTCGATGACCTTCGTGTACTCGTAGTCCACGAGGACGGCCTTCACGCCGGCGTGGTTGATGATGTACTCGTGGTCGCTGGCCACCAGGCGGTAGTTCAGCGGGACGAGGATGGCGCCGATCTGAGTGACGCCGTAGTAGCTCTCCATGAAGTAGTGGCTGTTGGGGCTGAGGATGCAGACCCGGTCGCCCTTCTTGATGCCGAGCGCGAGGAGGGCGTGGCCAAGCTGGTTGCAGCGCTCCTGGTACTCCTTATAGGTGAAGCGCTTCGGGCCATCGACGATCGCTTCTTTATTGGGATAGATCTTCGCGGCGCGGCGAAGGAAGTCGTTAACGAGCAGGGGTACTTCCACGGTGGCCTCCGGGTGCTTCTGAAAGTGCGGAGCGGAGTTTAACAGTTCCGGGTGCCGAGTTCCGAGTTCCGAGTTGGGCTTAACGGTGGCCCATCGCTGCTCGCCCCGACGCGAACCGCGTGACCTCCTGGCAGAGCGCCTCCACCCCGCGCCGCGCGACCGTAATCAGTGGGAGGTCGCGCGGGCGCTGCTCCGTGTACGCCTGCGAGACTCGGTGGGGCAGCGCCGTCGAGGCCCAGACCACCAGCAGTTGGGCCCATTCCAGGTCCGGTAGGGCGGTCTTGTTCGTGGGGCTCGTCTCAAGGCCGTCGATCATCCGTATCTCGACCTTCGAACCGGCGAGCGCGCCGCGCAGCTCCGCATGCGCAGCTTTCGAGCCGCCGAGCAGCAGGATGCGCCGCAGCCCGGCTGCTTCGCACGCTTCCAGCATCTGCTTCACCGCCCGCTTCGTGTTCGAACCCCCGCAGACGACGCAGCGGTCCCGCGCCGTCGTCACAATCGGTAACGCCGGCGAACCAATTGCCGCCCGGCATGCCGCATCCGCGCAAACCGGCGTCACGCCCGCCCACAACGCCTCGCGCGCGGCCGCCAGCTTGTGATTCGCCATCCGCTGCTTGCCGGCCCGCGTCAGGCCGGCCGCAGCCAGCACCACAATCGCCTCGATGCGGCTGGACCGGTCGACGATGCCTTCGGCGAGCAGCCAGGAGTCGAGCTCGGTGTCAGCGGCCATGGGATGAGGCTAGCAGGCTTCGCACCGAACACCATTTCGTCACCTCGCCCGCAACGAAACAAGGTAGAATGCACGTGAGCGCCAGGAGGGCGGCCCATGGAAATTGTGCTGGATCCTTCCAGCCCCATCCCAACCGACGCAGTGACCACAACATCGCTCCGCTACGCCCCCATCTGGCGACGGGCGTCTGCCACCGCCGTCAACCTGGCCTCGTTCGCGCCCGCTGGTGCCCTTATTTCCATTGGTTTGACCCCGACGATTTGGCTTGGCTGGGCATGGGCGCTCAGCGTGTTCGCGTCCCAAGTCGCACTCATTTGCCTGACAGGGAACACGCTCGGCGGGTGGGTCCTCGGCTGCAAGCCAGTACGATCCAGCGGGCGAAGCATCGGCCTGATCGGGTTCGTTGCACGGGATTGGTTCTTCTGGACGGTGATTTCATTAGGGGCGGCGCTTGGGTCCTTCATTCTGGTTCCCCTCACCGCGGCCCTGCGCGGGATGTTTGGTGAGACTTCGTTCCTGACGGAACGCGTTTTGTGGCAGAACGGCGGTCTACAGACTTCCATCGACAACCTAGCGGGCTGCCTCGGCCTTTCGGTTGTTATCACCCTCGCGGCATGGAGCGCCGCTCGCCGGCCGGACAAGCGCGCTTTCCACGACATTGCGCTCAACACCATCGTGATCCGCACCCGCGGCATCTTCGGCTAGCAGGTGACCTTCGGTGGGCGCATGGCGCCGAGCGGCCGCAGAGGGCCGCGACTCCAGGGCCGGGATTCCAGGCCACCCCTGGCCGCTTTCCCCTACCGAGCGGTAAACATGTATCCTTTTCCGCGCGGCCCCGGGCGCACCGTGCCCACTCCTTCGTGGCCCTGCGAGGTATCGCTGTGAAAGTCGTTGTGAACGCAGACATGTGCGAAGGCCACGCCAAGTGCGAGATGGCCGCCCCCGAAGTCTTCAAGCTCGGCCCCGATGACGTCAGCATCGTCCTCGTCGATGATGTGCCCGAGGACCTCAAGGAAAAGGTCGACCGCGCCATCCGGCTTTGCCCGCGGCAAGCGATTTCCTGGCAAAAGTAGGGTCGCGGGTCCCCGCAACCGTTTCAATCCGAGTACCATTCGGACATCACAGCCCGCACTCAGGGTGATGCGCATGTCCGCTCTCTCCGCGATCGACCAGATCAACCTCTTCGACCCCGCCGTCTACGTGGAGGACCGCTTCCACGAGCCGCTGCGCACACTGCGCCGGGAAGACGCGGTGCACTGGCACCCGGCCAACGATGAATTCGAAGGCTTCTGGTCGCTGACCAAATACGACGACATCCTCCAGGTGTCCCGGAACCCGGAACTGTTCATGTCCGGCCGCGGCATCCTCGGGCCGGCGATGCGGACGGAAGCGCTGAACGCCCTTATGGCGGAACGCCCGGCCGAGGCGATGCAGGCGTCAGGCGGGGGCGGCGCCTTCGCGAACATCCTGATCATGATGGACCCGCCGAAGCACGTGAAAATGCGCCGGCTGGTGAACAAGGGCTTCACCCCGCGCGCAGTCAACGCTATGGAACCGGAGATCCGGCGCATCGCGAACGAAGTGCTCGACAAGGTTTCCGGCAAGCGCGAAGGCGACTTCGTCCTCGAAGTGGCCAGCCAGCTCCCGCTCGCGGTTATCTGCGGAATGATGGGCCTGGCCGAAGAGCACTGGCCGCTGATGTTCGAAGTCACCAACAAGCTGGTGGGCTCGGATGACGCCGAATACCAGACCGATGTGCCCGAAGAGCAGCGCGGCACCGGCATGGCGGCACGCCAATCCGCGATGGTCGGGATGGGGACGCTCATCGGGTTTTTCCAGCAGATTCTCCAGGAACGCCGCGCTCACCCGAAGGAGAACGACCTCGTCACCATCCTGCTCGAGGCGGAGTACGAAGGCGAAAAGCTGAGCGAAGCCGACCTCCTCGCCTTCTGCTTCCTGCTCATCGTCGCGGGGAATGAGACCACCCGGAACGCGATTTCGGGCGGCATGCACACGTTCAGCACATTCCCGCAGCAGAAGGCGAAACTGCTCGGCGATATGTCGCTCATGGATTCAGCGGTCGAAGAGGTTTTGCGCTGGGTTTCGCCGGTATTCCACATGGCCCGGACGGCGACGGCCGACACAGAGATTCGCGGCCGCGAAATCAAGGCCGGGCAGCGCGTCATCATGTGGTACCCGTCTGCCAATCGTGACGAAGACGTGTTTGCCGACCCGTACACCTTCGACATTGCGCGCACGCCGAACGACCACCTGGCGTTCGGCATCGGCGAGCACTTCTGCCTCGGCGCCGGCTTCGCGCGCAAGGAGCTCAAGGTGATGTTCGAGGAGCTGTTCGCGCGCTACCCGAAGATAGAAACGACCGGCCAG
Organism: uncultured Anaerolineaceae bacterium; assembly: GCA_964557245.1. GTDB lineage: Bacteria > Chloroflexota > Dehalococcoidia > Tepidiformales > Tepidiformaceae > Amarobacter. Next base: position 5,238 of record CAZKZR010000054.1, read on the forward strand.
CCGGTGAGGCTCCGTTCAAACATCGTGAGCGGGATCAAGCATTTGCCGGTGGTGTACGGGTAGGCCGGGCGGGCGATGCGGCCTCCTGGGAGCAGCCAAAGGATGGCCGACCGTGGCAATGTACAGACGTCGTGCCCTCACCCCTGGCCCCTCTCCCGAGTCGTGCCTCCCGGGAGAGGGGGAGCGTAGACTCCCACCGTGGAACCGAGACCTCGGCGAAACGTCCATAACATCCCAGCAGCTCGTTCCCTTCGTCGACCACAAACTCCCACCGAACAGCTGCTCTGGGAAAAGCTCCGCGACCGTCGGTTCAATGGCCTGAAGTTCCGACGGCAACACGCTGTTGGCCGATTCGTCATTGATTTCTACTGCTACGAGCACCACCTCGCCGTCGAAGTCGATGGCGCCATCCACCTCACGCCCGAGCGCCGAACTGCGGACATTGCCCGCCAGAAGGAACTCGAGGCCGCCGGAATCCGCTTCCTCCGAATCTCAGCATCATTAGTGGAAACCAACATCGAGGCCGCCCTCGCGGCCATCTGCCAGACCATCATCAATCCAACCTCCCCCTCTCCCGCGACGCAGGAGTCGGGAGAGGGGGCCGGGGGTGAGGGCTGAGCCTCGGCTCGCACGTCCTCAGCGGCCTCAAGCACCTTCCGGTCAGCTACGCCTGGCACACCGACCCCACACTCGCGGTTAACCGTGCGAACAGGCAGCAGCGCCTCAGAAGATGGGCATTCCGGGCGGCATGCCCATGAACACCCGGCCGGCGGCCTCCTGGTATTGCCGTTCGGCCTCGGACGAAGTCGCTATCGCGTGGAGATCGCGGAAGCAGAGGTCCATCAGGTTCGCCTGGCTGTAGAGCTTGCTCGTGCCGAGGACGACCATCTCGTTGGCAACTTCCCGGGCGGCATCCATGGCGCCCCAGAACGTGCTCCACATGCGGGCGCGGAGCTGCACGGTCATCTTCGCCCTGACGTCGGCGGCTTCCTGGATCTGGTGGGCCATCGCGGCGAATCCCGCGCTGTGCGCCTCGACTGTCGACTTCGCACGTGCGATCGCCCTGTGGATATCAGTCCGGTCTGCATAGGGCGTGTAGTCCATTCGGGGCTTCTGGGACGTCGCGAGCGTTATCGCCTCATCGACCATTCGCCGGGCGATGCCGAGCGCGTTCGCGGCGTTAGAAACCGGCGACGACGCGTAGAGCGGCCACCGGGAAGCGTGGCTTGCGACCAGGGCCGGCCGGGTGCCGAGCAAGGGGAAAGTGTACTCCTCCGCGACGAAGAGGCCCTCGACGCTTACTGCATGGCTGCCGGTGCCGCGCATCGCCAGCGCGGCGTCCCAGGTGGGTTCGGTGGCGAGCGCAGTGCCGGGCACGATGAACGCGCGCAGGTCAGGCTGCCCGTTGACCAGCCGAGGCCCATTGGCCTCGTGGACGTAGCCGAAAAGCCACGACCACGGCGCATCCCGGCTCCCGGTCAGGAACTGCCACCGTCCGCTCAAGCGGTACCCGCCGTCCACAGGGAGGCCGATTCCGGCAGGAATGCCCGAAAAACCGAACGGGCCGCGCGGCCCGTCGAGGAGCCGCTCACGCACCGCTACATCGAGCTTTCCAAGGTTCTGGGCGATGGCGAAGGAGTTGCCGGTGTGCCAGGCGACTGAGGGGTCGCTGTAGCCGAGTTCCTCGAAGATGGCGTAGAGCTCGGGGAGTTCCACGTCCGCGCCGCCGAGTTCGCGCGGGGCGACCAGGGTAAACACGCCGGCCTCGCGGCATGCCTCGAGCACCGCGGGCGCCATGCGGGCGTTTTCGTGCGCCCAGCGCCGGTTCGACTCAATGAGCGGGCGGAGTTCCCGCACCCTGGCGAGCAGTTCGCCGTGTTTCACGGACGCCGTTGTTTGCAGTGCTGTCACAAGTTCCCCCTCATTCTGGTGCCTATTCTCGCGGCATGGGAACGCATGGGTGCCAGTCGAAGATCACCCAGCCCGCGTAGTAGTTGTCGATGTGCTGGAGGTCGGCGAAGCTCTCGGCTTCGACCACGACGACATTCGGCGCGGGCCCGCTCACGGCCCAGGAGCCGATGAGCTTGCAGGTCTTGGGCAGCTTCGACGGGAACTCGTTGCGTTTCTTCAGAAGTGCGGGCGGTGGAGCTCCCGTCTCGCGCACGGTTGCCCACGGCCAATCCGCGGGGACGCTCTGGTATCCGATGTACGTGGTGGTCATGGTTGGGTTCCTTTCCTGCTGGTGATCGCTATTTGCGGCAGACGTAGTAGTTGTTTTCGAAGTCGGATTCGACGTGCTTCGTTTCCACGCTGGTGAAGCCGGCTTCGGCGAAGAGTTCGTGGGCCTTCTGTTCGCCCCACATCGTCCCGAGCCCCTCGCCGCCGAGAGCGAGGGAGACGGTCATGCAGTGCATGGTCGAAATGGCGTACATCATCGCCGCCATCGGATTACCGAAGTTCTCCTCGAGGTCGCTCGAGCCGGCGATGTCGACGCAGAGGAACGTGCCGTCGGGGCGCAGCGACTCGACGATGCCCCGCAGCACGCGCCTGGGATGGGCCTGGTCGTGGATGGAGTCGAAGGCGGTAATGAGGTCGTAGCGCGGCGGTCCTGAAAGCGTGGCAACGTCGCGCAGTTCGAACCGGGTGTTAGAAAGGCCCATGAGCGAGGATTCGCGCTTCGCCGCCTGGAGAGCGACCTCGGAGAAGTCGTATCCGGTGAACCGGCTATTCGGGAAGGCTTCGGCCATCAGGTTGATTGCGTGTCCGCTGCCGCAACCGACATCGGCGACGTCGATCCCGGCGCGCAGGCGGTCAACGAGGCCGGGGATCAGGGGCAGCACGGACGAGATGAGCGACGTGTCGTACTGCGCACCGCTCACCGCGGCCATCAGCGCCGGGAACTTCGTGAACGAGGAATAGGGCACGCCGCCGCCGTTACGGAACGATCCCACCAACTGGTCCAGGGCCTCGCCGAAGCCAGTCATCGCGTAGGCCCAGAGCGCCATGTTCATGGGGCCGGCAGCCTTCGTCAGGCTCGCGGCGTGCTCATCCGGCAGGCGAAAGGACGCGGTCAGTGGCTCGTACTCGATGATGCCTGCGGACGCCATGCAGGAGAGCCATTCACGGACGTAACGTTCGTTGAGGCCGGCGACGTCGGCGATCATCTGGCTGGTGGCGGGCGGCTTGCCGGCCATGGCTTCGAAAAGGCCGACTTCGTGGCCGATGCTGGTCATGGACATCAGCATCCCGTTGCTGCAGATGCCGAGCATTCGGGCGCCGAAGGCCTGGGCTTTGTCCTGGTCCAGTGCGGTAGCAGTAGTCATTTGTGTCCTCCTCAAGCCGCCTTCGCACTAATCAAAACTCACGAAGACAACGAATTCCGCGTTTTGTACGCGAAGATATATCAGCCTGTCAACAACTTCTTGTGCGCGGATGTGAGTCTTGCTCAGCCCTGATGAGCGAGGCATACTCTCGCCGTGGCCGCCGAGACCGACATTTGGCCGTTCGCGAAACGCGTCGCCCCAACCTGGGGAGCGGAATTCTGGCGGCGCATCCTGGACCTTGCGGAAGCGCTCGACTTCGTCCCCTACACGCCGGACATCGAATTCGTCGCGTTTCTGCAGACGTTCGCGCAGTTCGGTTTCTTCCGGTTCGGGCCGATCACGATCGATGTCAATGTAATTGAAGACATCCTCATGCGGACGCATCCGCGCGGGGACGGCGGACCGGAACACCCCCCGGGGAACCCGGATTCGCTGACGCTGGGAGAACTCCAGTGGAAGATCTCGGACGAACGGGGCGGCGTGGTCATCGATGAGATGGCCTGCCTCCTCTCGTTCCTGCGCTGGGGGAAGGGCTTGCCAGCGCGTGTGTTCGGCGAGTTGGGCGTAACCGAAGACGAAGTGCTGCAGTACGTGAACGCGCTGAGTTCGGGCAAAGACCCGGACCGGCCGCCGAGGCCCGCCCAGAAGCTCTACAGCACGGAAAGCGCGGCGGAGTACCTGGGGGTCCACGTGCAAACCGTGAGGTCATGGATCCGCTCTGGTAAGCTCCCGGCCTCGCGGCTGGCGGGCCAAAAGTCGATTCGCATCAGGGAGAGCGACCTCGAGACCGTCCTCGAGCCGATCGATCCGCGCGAGTACGAAGGGGGCCAGGAATGACGACCGAGAAGAACCCGGGAATGCGGTTGTTTGCGCTGCAACGCAACTTCGACCCGGAATGGACCGACGAGGATTTCGATCGGATGGCGCGCCGGGCGATCGGCGGGCTGAACTGGCATCCACCGGTTGTCTGGCACCGATCGTTCGGCATCGACCTGCCCGGACCGGCCACCGGCTTTTGCGTCTACGAGTCCGAATCAATGCGGAACTTGAAGCAGCAGCAGCAGATCTGCTGGGTGCCCTTTACTGAGGTGCGAGAAGTAGAGGAAGCGGCGGGCGCGGCCTCCGGCCTGGGGCTCTACGAGCCGCCCGCAGGTACGTCGCTTTTCCTGGTGGAGCGGGTGTTCGACGCTCCGGTTTCGCTCGCACGGGTCGCTGATGGGAACCGCGACGCGGCGACCGACGATGTCCAGTGGGTTCGGAGTTACTGGGATGCGGAGAGGCGCCACAGCCGCTGCCTTTTCGCCGCGCCCGACGCGGAATCTGTCCGGGACGGCCTGAGCGAAGGAACGGTGACGCTGCTTGTCCCGGTGCTGGAGGATCATCCCTCGGCGTGGGTGGACATTTTTGACCGCGCCGGGGTGCCGCGATCGTGGGAGCGCGAAACGACAACCACCGAGCGCGCCTCAGCCGCTGTGTAAGGTTTCGTCAGTCCGCTGGTCTTTTCCCCAACAAAGCACCTGGGGCAAGGACAATGAACCGATACAAGACTCTTCTCCTGGGGACCGCTATGGCGGTCCCATTCGCAAGCGCGGTGCTGGCTTCGGCCGCGCCGAACAACCTCATCCACAACGGATCGTTCGATAGCGACGTCGCCGGCTGGGACAACTACGGCGGCAACCCGACGCTTTATAAGAACCACATGAAGCTGACCAACAGCAGCGCCAACGCCGGCAGTTCGTACGCCGGCGCCTGGACCTGCGTGAAGGTGAAGCCAGAGACCTCGTACGCGACGGCAGCGGAGTACTGGGTGCCCGAGAGCGCACCGGCGAATACTGGCGCGAGCCTGCAACTTCATTACTACAGCTCGAACAACTGCTCGGGACCGTTGCTGGAATCGGGCGCGTACCGCGAAGGCGGCAAGCTGCCCGCCCAGCGCGGCGAATGGCAGGAGTTCAGCTTCAAGGAGAAGACGCCGGACGGCGCACATTCCGTCCGCGTCCGCGCATCCGCGATCAAGGAACCGCCGGGAGGCGGGACCATTCCCGGGACGCACATCGTCTACTTCGATAACGTCAGCTTCGTCGAGCAGCTGAAACTGGTGGCTCAGCCGACCTCAACGCCGAAGGGACCTGGCGACATTGTCGCCCAGCCGACGTGGACGCTGACCCCGAAGGGCCCTGGCGACATCGTGGCTCAGCCGACGGCGACGGCAACTCCGAAGGGGCCGGACGACCTTGTTTCGAACCCCGACCCCACGGCGACGCCCGGCGCGCCCGACACCGGAGACGACCAGGACGGACCGAGCGATGACGCCCCCGGCGGCAGCAACAACGGC
>CAZKZR010000055.1:0-10750 GCA_964557245.1 uncultured Anaerolineaceae bacterium
GCGGTACGAAAAAAGCGAGCGCCGAAGACCCGTACGCCGGCGTGCACCTCTGCGAAGACGCCAACGCGAAGGCAAAGCAGGATCAGAAGAACGCGAATGCCGCGACCGACAAGCCGATCACCAGCGCAACGGTGGTAGGCCCGACCGACGGCGGAAGACCGTTGTTCGGCGAAAGCGATAAGAATGGCGCGCCGTTCTTTGCGCAGAACGACGCGCGCTGGGCAACCCAGGAATACGCGCGCTCTACCGAGCTGCCGAACGGCCGCGACTGGTGCGGTACGACGATCGAACAATGTGGCTGCGCGATGACCTCCGTCTCGGTCATGCTCGCGCTGTACGGCCTGCTCCAGATGCCGGATGGCACTCCGCTGAGCCCGAAAACGCTGAACGACTGGTTTAACGGAAACGCGAGGCAAACGGACCGAGGCTGGGTCAGTCGCGGGTACATCTATGGTGACGTGATCTGGTCCGCGGCGAACGAGTTATCGGGCGAAATAGCGAAGGTCAATCCGAGCGTCCGAACGGTCCGGTTCGTTTCAACGGGTAGCGGCTCCGAAGAAGAGATCAAAGCGGAGTTGCGCGCCGGCCGGCCGGTCGTCCTGGAAGTGCCTGGCCACTGGATCGCCGCCGTCGGCCTGGATGGCGACCAGATCCTGATTAACGACCCGTTCTACCGGGATCGGAAGACTCTCGACGTCTATGCCGGGAAAGTGCGCAGTTCGGTGCACTTCGAACCGAGCACCGACCTGAGCGCGGTCGTCATCACTGCGCCCGCGGACGTGAAGTTCCGCATCACCGACAAAGAAGGGCGCGTCGTCGCCACTGGCACCGGGACAGAAATCAGCGCGAGCGACGCGATCAACCAGATCCCTGGCGCCTCGATTTCGGCGAAAAAAGCCTGGCGAGACCCAACCTGCATCGAGAAGGCGCCGCCCGCCGACGCCGGCACGAACCAGATCACGCTGCCAGGCGGAAAAGACGACTACAAGGTCGAAATTATCGGCACCGGCAGCCAGCCCGGGTCCGTGGACATTCACACGTACGCCAAGGACGGCAAGTCCACCATCTCCACGATCGAAGGCGAAGAGGGCACCAAAGCTGACATCAGCTATGACCCGAACGCCGACAAGCCGACCATCAACATCACCTCCAACGGCACGCCGCAGGCGACGAGCACCCCGAACCCCGGCGGCGGCAGCGGCGGCGGACCAAACGATGATGAAACCCCGACTCCTGGACCCTCGGTGCTGCCGATTCCGACGGTGACGCAAACCCCGTTCGTGGAGCAGCGCACGGCGATGACGCTCCCGGCGGAACCGGGCCAGACACGCGTTGAAGTCGCGACGAACTCGGGCTTCGAACTCGGCGACCCGATCCGGTTTGCGCCCGGATTACCGAACGAAGAAGACAACATCATCGTCGGCTTCGGCTCGTTCATCCTGGCAACGCCGCTGAAGTTCTCGCACAGCCCAGGCGAACCGATCCAGCGATTGCAACGGCCGCCGGGCCAGGGCCCGGGACTTCCACCAGGTGTGACGCCACCGCCAGCGACGGGCCCTATCGAGCCGCCCAGCGACATCACCCTGAACTGTTCGACGCTCTACCAGGCGAACCCAAAGCAGGCCACGTTCATCTGTGACGCGACCATTGCAGGCGGTTACACAACCACCCGATGGAGCCTGAACGGGAAGGTGGTGAGCGACTTCTCCGGCGCGAGCTCCTTCATCTACGCGTTCCCGACGGATTCACCGGCGAGCATCTCGATCACGGTCTGTAACCAGACACTATGTCGCTCGACGACGAAATCCGAACGGATCGCCTTCCCGGGCGCCGATGCAACCGCTGCGGGAAACGGAGGCACGACTGGTGGAGGCGGGACGAACACGATCGCGCCGCCACCGCCGGCCGGCCAGGTGGCCGTTGTCTGCGGGACGGAGTTCCCGATCACGCCGGACGGGCAGGTGGCGCAGTTCAACTGCCAGGTGAACTTCTCCGGCGACTTCACCAATATCTCGTGGTCAGCGCCCGGGGGCACTCCCGCAAACAAGAACGGGACGAGCAAGGAGTTCACGACCACCATCAAGAACGTGGCCGGCACTCCGCCGTCGATCAAGATTTCGGCGACGGTCTGTAACTTCGGAGTGTGCCGGACGTCCCAGCCCGCCGAAGTGGGCATCGCCAAGACGATCACGTTGATCGATTCGACGCCGATCGATGCGGTCAACCAGGGACACAGCCTGACTTTGATGGCCCGCGTCCAGGGCACCGGGAAATCGGTGCCACAGGGCGGCACGGTGCAGTTCTACGCGGACGGCCAGGACAAGGACCACGCGATTGGTGGCAGCGCGCCGCTCTTGACCAGCGGTTCTGTGGCAATTGCCTTCACGACGGTGGACACGAACAGCCTTTCGACGACGCCCCAGGGCGGCCCGGGCTTGCCGCACGCATTCATCGCCGTCTACAGCGGCGGAACGAACGCCTTCGGTAGCCAGAGCGGCATCATCGGCGATACGGAAAAGCCACCGCGAATCATCACCGTCCTGCCCCCTATCCCCGACGCTTGCGACTCGGTGAACAACGACGGCGACGTGGATAACGACGGCACGATAGAAGACGCCGTGACCGACGGCACCTGCACCTTCTCCACCCCGCTTGACCTTGGCGGCGGGACGGTGCTGAACACGCTTTCGATCACGGGCGACGGAACGGTCATCCAGGACGGCGCCGCGAACGCGGTCGTAGTGGATCCGGGAGACGTCCTGACGATCTCGGGCTCCGCCGGGCGAACTGATTACTGCCCCGGGTGCATCCGGCAGGTGTACATCGGCATTGGCGGCTACGACCCCTCGCCGAACCTGGCGACCGCCACGCGAATCGGGCCGGTGTGTTCGCTCAACGGGTTCTTCCCGCCAGTGCCAGGCGGACCCGGATTCACGATCAACTTACAGGCGCCGACAACGCCGGGCATTTACTACGTGAGAGCCACCACGACGCTGGACTACTTCTGCGTCGGGCCGACTGTGGGGCCACCGGAAAACTCGGTCGGCCGCATCATCGTGCGGCAGGCGATCACCACCCAGGTGGAGCTGTGGGACAACGGCCCGCTGTGGCCTACGGCCCCGACAACCCAGGGCGGCCCGCCAGGCCCCGACCCCCTTCTCGATCCCGGACGGCACCAGGTCACGGGAATCTCCGAGGGCCAACGGATCGTCCTGCGGGCGAAGGTGCCCGCCGGCGCGGTCGGCCGTGTCGAGTTTTCCACGACGCCGGCCAACGTTCTGAAAGTCGGTGGAGGCGTGCCTTCGGCGCAGGTCTGCCCGGCCTCGGGCTTCTTTGACATGCCCTTGGGCATAGCGGATATCACCTGCGTACCCTGGGAAGCGCGCGTCCTGACCGATACGGTCAACGCCATCAATCAGCCGTTCACGGTCACAGCGCGGTACGTCGACCCGGACCCGCTCATCGCGACCGACCCGCTCGATGTCCAGCCGCCGTTCGATACGAACACGTACAACATCCGTTACGCGGCGAGTCCATCCTCGAACACAGCCGGGCTGAAGGTGCTCGCGCCTGCGGCTGTGACGGTGACGTCCCCCACCACTATGCCCGTGCAGATGGGTTCCGATTTCACGCTCATTGCGGAAGTTGAATCGGTGAATGCCTCGCTTGGGTTGAAGGGCGGAGGCGGCACGGTGCAATTCAAGGCCGGGAACAACGCCTTCGGACCACCCGTGCCGGTAGGGGCGGATGGCAAAGCCACGCTGACCTGGCGCGCGGGGGTAAACCCGCCGGCCTGCACTCCGACTCCTTGTGGCGGAACCCCGTTCGATACCAAGGACGATGGCAACCGAGCCACCTACAACGACGTCTTCGCCGAATACATCACGGGAGGGGACTCGCTCCTACAGGGTGCTTGCTCCGGCACGAACGGCTGGCAGCAATCCAACTGCTTCGAGACGAACGTGGATATCGACCCGGCGGGTTCCACCGTGACAATTTCCAGTGTCACCCCCGGCAATCCGACTGCGGGAGCCGGCATTACAGTCGTGGCTACCGTGACGGGCGTGCCGGACTTCCCTCCCACTGCCGGAAACGTCGTGATTACGGCCTCAGGCGGTCCGCTCGCCTCGGATAACGGCGCGATCGGCAATGCGGCCGTGGTTGAAACGTCTCCCGGGGTCTTCCAGGCGACGATCTCGTTCACCACTGGTGCGGCCGGAGACCAGATGGACACTCCTGCCGACTACACGCTGACTGCTCAGTTCCAGGGAACGAGCGCTCTCGACTCCAGCACCTCGGCCGGATTCGCCGTCACTGTGGGCAAGGAGGTCGCTACCGCGGCCCTGTCGATCACCGGCGCGGCTGCCTGCACCGCGCCCGACCCGGTGACCTCGTTCTGCATCAACGCAGGTGGAGGCGGCGCCGCTCACGCGGTCGTCACGTCCTCGGACAGAGGCTCCCTGCATCAGCAGTCCGCTACCCTCGCCCTGTACAACGGCACGACGCTGATAGCGACGCGGAATCTCACGAGCGGCGACGCGGGTACCTTCGACTTCTCCTTCCGCGGGTTTACGCCCGGCACTTACAACTTGCGGGCGGTGTATTCGGGCAACAACTTCTACGGCAGCGCCGAATCCGCGCCCTCCGACTGCTCGACGGGCTGCGTCCAGCTGATCGTTGCAAAGGCAGGGGCCACGGTTTCGCTGACAAACCTCACTCGCACCGTTGACCGGGCGCCCACGGGTTCCAACAGCGTTGGCGACACGTTCACCATCATCGGGAACGCCAACCCCAACGTGAGCGTACCTGCGTCCGCGGGCGGCACGCTCACGCTCAATGCCACCATTAACGGCGTCACCACGGCGCTGGCAAGCCACGTCCTGACTGGCGGCGACCAAGGGCAGCACACCTTCACGCTCGACACTTCATCAGGTGTCTTGCTCACTACGAGCCCGATCTCGTTGACGCTGGACTACAGCGGAAACGGCGTACTGAACGCCGGATCAACCCCGACAGCCACAAGCCTCACGCTGGGTAAGGCGGACTCGACGGTGGTGGTCACCGCGCCCTCCTCGGTGACTGTCGGCAGCACGATTAGTGTTTCCGTTTCGGTGACGGCCCCAGCGGGCATCACGCCCTCGTGCCCGGCCGACAATCCCGGGACGACCACCGTCGATGAGTCGCTCTGCGTGGAAATCCGGGCTGGCGGAGCCTCTGGCACGCTGATCACACGCATCGCGGTGGGCGGCAGCGTGAACCCGCTGACAACCGGTGGGGCAAGCGGAAGTTGTCTCGACGCCGCTACGACAACGCCGCCGTGCAACATCTACGCGGGCTACACGATTGGAGACTCGCTCGTGAACCCGGGCTCCGGCAGCGCGAATGTCTCCATCAACAAGGCGACTCCAACGCTGACCGCCGTTGCGACCGACGCGACGATCGGCTCGCCAAGTTCTGTGACTGTCTCGATTAGCGGCCTTCCCGCCGGTGTGTCGCCGAACTGCACGGACTGCATGACGGTGAAAGTCTCCGGCCTGACCGGCGGGTTGGTGACAGTGCTCAGCAACCTTGACTGGCCAAGTGACAACTCATTCACCTTGCCCACGGGGTCGGCAGCTACGGGCGCTTATGCCGGGACATGCCTGGTCGTCTCGGGCACCTGCAACATCACCGTCGAGTACAACGGGAACACCAGCGTGAACTCCGCGACGGACACGGACAGCTTCACGATCAGCAAGATTGTGAGCACGCTGAACCTCACGCTGACCCCCGGGACAATCGCCCTCGGCAACACTTCGGATATCGCCGCCACTGTCACCGTTGCCGGTGGTGGCGCGGCGCCCAATTGCACGGGCTGCCTCCACTTCCGCCTGGGCTCGGCCTCGGGGACGCAGATCGGCGGCAACCGGGACCTGACGGGCGGCACTGGCACCTTCACGCTGACAATCACCGCTGGGACCACCGCGGGCCTGACAACGCCAGGCGCGTACGACATCTTCGTTGTGTACGACGGCACCTCCACGATAGCGAGTTCGCAGTCCAACGGGACGCTGACCATAAACCAGGCTCCCACCACCCTGACCGCGACCGCGAGCCAGGGTGCTCAGGCGGGTTCCGCCGTGACACTGTCGGCGTCCATCACCTCCCCGTTCGGGACGACTAACGACATCGACCCCGGCACGGTGCAGTTCAAGGTGAATGGCGTAAACCAGGGCACCGCACAGAACGTCAACAATGGCGGCGCCTCGTTAACGCTGTCGGCCGGGACGTTGGCGCCGGGCACGTACCAGATAACAGCGACGTACTCTGGCGGCGGGAACTACGCGGCGTCCTCAGACACCACTGACTTCCAGATCGTCGTCACATAACCCCTTAACACTCGCTCGCACCGCCGCCCCCGCCCCGTTATTCTCTCCAACTACCATGCCGCGGGGGATTCAGAGGGCGTGAAGTTCGGTTCGCTTCAGGTTCGCACGCCGGACGGCGTCTCAACGGACTTCCCGATCGACCTACCCTCGATTGTGCTCGGCCGCGCCGATGGAAACGCGATCGTCATCGATGATCTGTCCGTTTCCCGCCGCCACGCCCGCATCGTCATCGAATCCGGCCACATGCTGATCGAGGACCTCGGTTCGGCCGCCGGCACCTTCGTCGATGGACACCGGATTGACCCCGGCACGACGAACATCGTCGAAACAACGCAATCCCTCCGCTTCGGCGATGTGCAGGCCCAGTTCGTCCCGGCCCCACCGATCGCTCCGACGGATTCCGAGGCGCCCGGTCTGGCCCCTGACGGGACGCCGCTCGAACCGATCGAAGAAGCGCCGTCGGCCGCTATCCACATCCAGGTGACCTCGCCGCTCACGCCGGTCGAACCTGGCGGGGCGGCGTTCGCGACGGCGGTTATCCAGAACCGGGGCCGCGTAGTCGACCTCGTAACTCTCGGGGTGAGTGGGATCCCGGCGTCCTGGGTGACGTTCAGCCAGAACACGCTCGCCATTGTCCCGGGAACGCGGGAGAGCATTTCAATCGTGATCCAGCCGCCGTTGAGTTCGGACGCGCTGGCGGGCGAGTACGACTTCGGCATCCTCGTCAATTCCGGCGAGCACGAACGCGAAGGCGTGGACTTCGGCAAGCTCGTGGTCCAGCCGTTCGAGGCGACCGAACTGAGCATCGCTCCTCTGCGCAGCCGGCGCGATTTCACGCTGACCGCCCGCAACAACGGCAACGCGCTGGTCACCTACAGCCTCTCCGGCATGGATGACGAGGCGAACTTCCTCTACGACTTCCCGACGCCATCGGTTGAACTGCAGGCGGGCCACGAAGTCCGGGTGCCGTTCCGGGTGCGAAAGCGCAGCCGGCGGCTGTTCGGGCGAGCGATGACGCAGCCGTTCAGGATTACGGCGACCCCGGCCGCAGGCGGCAAGACAGCGGTTGAAACGCAGGGCCAGCTCCTTATCCAACCCCCGCTCGAGCGCTGGAAGTGGCCGATCCTGCTCCTGCTGGCGGCAATCCTGCTCGCGGTGGCGTTCTGGATCTCATGGATCTACCGGGACCAGATCCCGACCTGGATACCGTGGTCCACGAAGACCGATGGCGCGGTGGCTGCCGGAAATCCGGAAGCGGCCTACGCCGGCGTCCACATGTGCGAAAAGACGAAAGAGGAGCGAGACAAAGAGCTGGCCAAGGTGAAGCCGCTCCCCGCCGGGACCACCGGCGCGCCGCTGTTCGCCCAGAACAACCCCACCTGGGCGCAGGACGAATATGCGAAGGCGGGAGACGCGGAATTCGGGCCAGACTGGTGCGGGACGACCATCGAGCAGTGCGGCTGCGCGATGACGTCGGTTGCGACGATCATGGCCGTCTTCAACATTCTCACGATGCCCGACGGCTCCGAGCTGACACCGCGCACGGTGAACGAGTGGTTCAACAGCGAGGCTCGAAAAACCAGCCGAGGGTGGGTGAGCAAAGGCTACATCTACGGCGACGTGATCTGGACCGCGGCGAACGAACTCTCGGGTCAGATCGCGAAGCAGCGGCCCGGGAGCCCAACGCTGCGTTTCGCAGGCTTTGGCGTCGGGTCCGAAGAAGAGATTCGCGCGGAGCTGCAGGCTGGCCGGCCGATGGTCCTCGAAGTACCGGGCCACTACATCGCGGCGGTTGCCCTTGATGGTGACAAGATCCTCATCAACGACCCCTATTACGCGGACCGGAAGACGCTCGATGCCTACAAGGGCAAGGTCAAAAGCTCGGTGAAGTTCGAACCGAGCAACGACCTTTCGGCGGTGGCGATCACGGTGCCAAAGGACCTTCGCGTCCGCGTGCTGGACCAGTCGGGGAAGATCGTCGGTTCGCTGAACACGGACGAGACGAGTTCGCCGGCCCCGGTGTGCATCACGGGGGCCTACCTTTCAAGCCGCGACGCCTGGCGCGACCCGACCTGCGTGGAGAGTCCGCCGCCGGCTGGAGCCGGGACGACCACGATCTTCCTTCCCGGCAACCGCGAGGATTACCGCATTGAGGTCCTGAACCCTAGCGCCGGGGGCACGAGCGTCGCGATCCACAGCTACGACCAGAACGGGAACTCGGCCCTGGAAACGCGCGATAGCACCGGGCCTTCGGTCATTGGCATGTCGTTTGACCCGACGAAGCCCGAAGTTGGCCTGCAGGTCATCCAGGGCACCCCGCCGGGCAGTGCCACCACTCCAGGTGGGACACCCACGCTGCCAGGTTCCGGACAGCTGCCGGGCGGTGGCGGAGACGTCATTGTGAACCCGACCACGGCGCCGACGCCCGGCGTTACTCCCAGCCCGACTGCCACGCGAACGGTCGCGCCCACGCCGACGCCAGTCGCGCCGGCGGCGGTAACCGTGAAGTGCGACGTGGTGTACACGCCCTCGCCGGTGAGCGCTGGAGTCACATGCACCGGCACGATCACCGGCACAGCGACGACCACGCGATGGAGCCTGAACGGCCTGCCTGCTCCTGTGCCGCCGGGATCGACGGCGTTCTCAACGACGTTCACCCAGGACACGACGGCGACCGTGGAGATGACCGCCTGCAACATCACGGTCTGCAAGTCCGGTTCGACACCGGTGGTGATCAAATTCAACGCGCCCACGCCGACCCCGTCCGCGACTCCCGTCCCGGGAACACCGACCCCGGTCCCGACCGTACCGCCGGTCGGCCCACCGAGTACCGTGAGCGTGACGTGCATCGCGTTCCCAGCCGGAAGCGGCCACCAGATCGACTGTTCCACGAGCTTCGTGGAGGCGTTCAACACGATCCTCTGGACCACGACCGGCCCGGCTTCACCGACCACGCAGTACAGCGGCGCGAAGCAGTTCACCACCTTCGGGCCGCCGTCCGGGACCATCACCGTGAAGGCGCAGGTCTGTTTCAACTCTGTCTGCACTGATTCGAACACCGCGGTGGTCCAGCTCGGCCAGCTGGCGACCCAGCTGGACTCCGACACCTGCGTGACGGGCCACCACTTCGATGGCAACGACATCAACGCGTACGTGGTGAACTGGGACTCCTCCAAGCCGTTGCCGACCGGCACGATCACCATCATCGCCAACGGAAACATCGTAGCGACGATCGGTTTCATCCCCGGTGAACCGATCGCCCTGACCCCGGTGACCCTGGGCATCACCGCTGTCGGCGTCCCGCTGGTCATCCAGTACAGCGGCGATACGAACTGGACGGCGACTTCCGTCAGCTGCACGTTCGACAACGCGGGGCCCTAGTCCGTGGAACTACACGCCGTCACCCGCGCCGCAGCCGACCTCCTGGAGAAGGAGGTCGAGCGGTTGCGCGGGCGCGGCATCCCCGTCGGTGAAGACGACCTGCGAGGCCTGTACATCTCGGACCAGGAGGCCGACCGCATCCTCCTCCGCGCGGGCGAATCCGGCGCGGGAGAGAGCGGCTCGCCAGCCAGCCTCGTCGAAGCAATGGGCGGCCGCCTGGCCTGTCTGCGGCAACTGCTTTCCCTGGACGAAGCCGAAACCGCGACGATTGCTATGTGTTTCGCGGGTGAACTGGAACCCGAGATCGAACGACTGGTCGCCTACGTCCAGGACGACGTGTCCCGCAAACGGCCACGCGTCGAGATGCTCCTCAGGCTGTTCTGGGAGGACCGGCTGGGTTCTCAGCGCGCCTTCGACCTGAGCCGGCCGCTGCGCAAATACCGGCTGCTTGACCTCCACGAGGACCCGGGCCAACCGGCCACTCCCCTGCTGGCGCGCACCGCCACCCTGGACCCGCGGGTCTCTCGCTACCTCGCCGGCGGCGACGCCGTGGACGAGCGCCTGTCAGGTACAGCTTCCATCCACCTGCTATCGGAATCGCGCGAGTGGTTCCCCCAAGAAGCCCCGCCGATTGATCCGTCGGCGCTACAGCCGCCCGTCCTCTCGCTCCAGTCCACCGACCTCGTGCGCGTACGCAGGACCGTGGCCTCGCTGGCCCGCGCCGCGGGACTGGCGGGAGTGGTGGAACTGCGGCTGCCGGCGGCCGAACTCAGCCCCGCGGAGGCTTTCGAACGGGCCGCCCGCGAATCGGCTCTGCAATCGGCGGCGTTACTGGTACGCGGCGCGGAATCGCTCGAGCCGCCTGTCCGCGGAGACCTGTTTACCGCCGTCGAAGGATCGTGTTCGCCGCTCGTGATCCTCTCGTGGGACGGAGAACCGGCATGGCACGGTCCCTCGCTGAAGATCGACCGCCCTGCTTATGAAGAGCGCATTGTGGAGTG
>CAZKZR010000056.1:0-1530 GCA_964557245.1 uncultured Anaerolineaceae bacterium
GATCTCCACCACGCGCCTTTGCGCGGGGTCCGCCCTGAACAGCTTCCCATCCGTCGTCACGATGTAGGCAGCGCCGTCCTTCGCCACCACGTCCGCCCTCACCGTGTCACCATCAGTCAGTGGCACCGCATTGAGCACCGAACCGTCCTGGGCATTGATGAACGTCACAACGGGCTTACGGTCGGCCACCACAACAACATCATCAACGATGGCGGCCCCCGCCTTCACGCGCTCGCCCTTCACTGATGCCGGCGAGCCCCACAACTCGTCCACCGATCCGTCCGTTATGTCGAGCCCGTAGACCTTCCCGCCGAAATCTCCGAAGAACACCTTGTTCCCGGCAACCGCGGGCGCCGTCCAAATCCAGTCCGCCGCCTTGAAATCCCCCGCAACGGAACCATCAGACGTCCGGACCACGTAAACGTGCCGGTTGATGCTCGGCACGAACAGGAATTCGTCGCTGATCTTCGTCAGGTCCGCTATCGCACCAGTAGCCGAGAACTTCCACTTCTCCGAACCGTCGACCAGGGAGATAGCGTGCAGATCGCCCTTCATGGTCGCTACGAACAGCGTATCTCCGACCACCACAGGCGTGGCCCAGACGCCACCATCGAACGTCTTCGGCTTCTCCCATCCCGGCGCAGGCGTGCCATCGGACTTTTTCCATCCGTAGACGTGCCCCTCAGTGGTCCCGAAATAGAGATTGTCGCCCGCCAGGACCACGCCGCCAGGAATATCCCCGGCCAGCCTGTCGCTGTTATCTCCGGTTGCGGGCCAGATTGGCCGGCCGTCGTCCTTGCGGAGCGCAAAAACGCCTCCATGGAAGCTGGCGAGGTACAGACGGTCGCCGTCCACGACTGGCGCGCCGTAAATCGCCTTGAGTTCTAGCTTCTTGTCCTCGCTCCGGGATTTATCCGGGAACGTCCATTTTGCCGTGGCAGAGTCGCCATCCAACGTGATCGAGCTGAGGTGGCCCTTCGAAGTCGCGACATAGACCGACGAGCCATCGAAGGCCACCGGCGCCCAGCCAACCGGATTGAAGACCTTTACACAGGATGAGAGCAGAGGAAGCAGGATGACTGCCATCACGAGGATGGAGCCGCGGCGAAAGTTCACCTGGGCATGTTATGGCGGGCCGCCCTTACGCGGCAGGGGGCTTTCCCGGGAAGTTTCACGTGAAACGATAGGTGGGAAGTAGCACATATGTTCTGTGTTTCACGTGAAACGTCGCCCGGAAGGTCCTTGCCCAATTCAGTGTTTAACGTGAAACACGCCCCGGACGGTACCCGGCGACCGTTCGCCCGACTGGACAGGCGGAGGTGTGCCTTTCGCCTTCGCGGACGCCGCGCCGCAGCTCCAACATCCGGCGTGGCGTGCCGGACCGAATGCGAAGACACAGAGCGGTTCCCGGAGCCACGCGAAACGATGCCAACCATTGCTCTACACCATCCGTGGAGGAAACGTGCGCGCTCCAACGGCATTCTCATTGAGCGACACAGGAACCGCCGCACGATTCGCCCCGGCAGACTG
>CAZKZR010000056.1:1540-9501 GCA_964557245.1 uncultured Anaerolineaceae bacterium
CGCTGACGAGACGACAAGTACGAACCTCGGCCGCTCCAAGACAGGGAACCCAAAATGTTTCACGTGAAACACTTTGCACCGGCCTCGTCAATGCCGACGCACGTCGGGCAAGAGGATACCCAGGGATTCGCTGACTCATGCCCCACCCGTTCCAGCGAAACGAACGCTAAGGGACACGCCCGGAAGGGCGGGGTTCCTCACCCGCCAACTGAACACGGAAACCCTCCCACCGCACCGTCCGCCAGCCGCTGTGGCGCTCGCGCCGCCGACGAGCCCGGAGCCACGAGTTAGAGCAGCCTCAGGAATACCTGCACCCACGGGCGCCGACCCGCGCCCAGTTGTCGACTGCATCCGAGTAGCCAACAAGCCACATCACGGGAACCCCGACTAGCATCACCGAACACCTGACCTGCGCTATCAGGTCAGTCGGAGCCTCCACTCGCTCACCGCAAAGCGGCGCACAACGCCCACACCACCACGTGCCTAGTCGGGGACCGGGTCGTACCCCATCCGCCCCCACGGGTTGCACCGCAACAAACGCCACACGGTCAGCGCCGTTCCCCGAAACGCGCCGTGCCGTCGCAACGCCTCGAGTGCATAGTTCGAACACGTAGGCTGAAACCGGCACACCGGAGGCATCACACTCCCGAACGTCACCTGATAACCGCGCACCAGTGCCATCAGCCCCCGTGCGATCACCGCCTCAGCCTCCCCCGCACCGTTCAAGGCTGCGCGCGAGCTGCTTGCGAATCTCCGCAAACGGTGCCTCGAGCACCTTCGGCCGCGCGGCCACGACGAAATCGCCCCTTTGCTCGCCCTGGACCTCCTGGACCGCCGCTCGCAGCCGGCGGCGCACCCTGTTCCGGACTGTCGCCTTCGGGGCCAGCTTCTTCCCGACCGCGAACCCCCACCGCGCCTCGGCGCCCTCTCCCTCCAAGAACCGGACGACAAAAAGGGGGCCGCCTATGACGGTCCCCTCCGAATACACACGGTCGAACTCTCGGCCCTTCCGCAATCGGCCTAAGCCGGACATCGGGCTGCTGCTCTCGACTTAGACGACGGTGAGCCGCTTCCGGCCCTTCGCTCGGCGCGCCTTCAATACCAGGCGGCCGCCCCGGGATGACATCCGGTTCAAAAACCCGTGGACACGCTTCCTCGGAATGGTGTGGGGCTGATACGTGCGCTTCGTAGCCATCGT
Organism: uncultured Anaerolineaceae bacterium; assembly: GCA_964557245.1. GTDB lineage: Bacteria > Chloroflexota > Dehalococcoidia > Tepidiformales > Tepidiformaceae > Amarobacter. The sequence goes on from CAZKZR010000056.1 coordinate 2,739, forward strand.
GGCTTCCTCCAATACATGTCAAGACGCGAATTCTCACCATAACTCAAACGCCAATTACGGTCGAACCCACGCAAACTCAAGGCCCCCATGCCAGCAGGTAGTGAGCGTAAGCCTCGTAAATAACCGTGACATAATTCCGGGTCTCCGTGTAGTCGATGGTCTCCACCAGGTCCGCCGCTCGCCGGTCCCCCGCCAAAGCCCACCGCGCCGCCGGGCCGGGCCCCGCGTTATACGCGGCCAGCGCCAGTAGAGGGCTGTCATACCCGCGCAGTTCCTCGCCAAGGTAATACGCCCCGAACTCCAGACTCACCGCAGGCCGGAACAAATCGCTTGCCTCGAACTCCGCCACTCCCAGCTGTTCTGCGATCGCTCTACCCGTCTGCGGGATCACCTGCGTAAGCCCCAGAGCCCCGGCAACCGAACCAGCCGACGGGTCCCAGAAGCTCTCCTGCCGCACCAGCGCTGCAAAGAACAACGGATCCACATTGGCTTCTTTCGCTTCGCGCTTCAACGTGGCCGCGTAGTCAACCGGGTACGAGATCCGCAAAAGGTCCCTGGGCGGCTCGCTCGAAGAAGCGCCGGCTTCAACGCGCAGGTTCACCGCCATGGACGCTGCAACGCTTGTCAGCCCGCATCCGTACGCCTCCCTCATCAACGCGTAGGAACCCCACGTCGTCGCTACCGCATCCGCCGAACGCAATTCCTCCTCGGCGGGACTCCGCAACCCCGCTGCTGCCAGCTCACATGCTGCGGTCGGCTCCCGGGTCACCGGCCCGCCACCAATCCTCGCCTTGAGCCAGGCCTCGATTGCGCTCCAGTCCACCGTCGCGCCCAGGTCCCGCTCCCGATAACGCACATCCAGCGACACTCCCTCGCCCAGCTCCCGCGCTGCTTCCAGGCCGTGCAGGTCGTATGGGCCGAACGCAACCGCCGCGTGGTAGGCCTGCGAGGCTGCCGCTGCCTGCCCCGCACCAGTCAGCGCCCGCCCGCGCCAGTACTCCAGCCGCGCAGACGAAGCGACTGTCACCGCATCCCACGTCGCCAGCGCTCCGGCGGTGTCACCGGCTTTGAACAGGACGTAGCCGGCCCGGAACGCTGCTTCCTGCGTGAACTCTCCCGCCGGACCGTCCGTCACCAGCGCCTGGTACCGCCGGCTGGCCTCTCGCGACTGGTCATCAGACTCAGCCACGCGCGCCGCCCAGTACTTCGCTCGGTGGACATAGGGAGAGTTCGCCCCCGAACCCGCGGCAACGTCGTACGCGCGGATCGCGTCGTCCGCCCGCCCCGCATCTTCATAGCTCGCCCCGAGGTAAAACGCGCGGAACGCCCGATCCCCGGCACTCAACCCTTCGGCACTCAGCCCCGCGGTCAATACGTCGATGGCCTGCGTATATGCCCCACGCCGGTAGTACACGAGGCCCTCCTGCCCGGCATCCACGAAGTGCCCCTCGTCTTTCAGTCGTTGCAGCGCGATGGTGGCGTAAACGCTCGCGGGGCTTTGCGCCACGATCGCCTGCAGCTGCGCCACCATCATCGCGTAGTCGCCACTGCGCCCCGCGACCTCCGAAAGTTCTATCCGGGACCCCGGTTCGCCGGTCGCCCCCACCAGGGCCGTCAGCGCAACCCGGAGCGCCAGGTCGTCATCGTTCCTTCGCGCGGCCGCGGCCTGCGCCCGGTACACCGAAACCCGAAAGGCGGGTGACGCTTGCGGCAGGCCAAGCACCCGCTCCCACACCGCGCTCGCCTGGACCGGCTCCCCGCTCATAGCGAGCGCGAACGCTCCCTCCGCCATCTCGTATGGATACAACGGCGAATTCGAGGCCGCTCCTGCCCGGTTGCGGTAAAGGGCCGCCGCATCGGCGTAACGCCCTGCCTGGTTGTATGCCCGCACCAGCAAATATCCGGCACGCACAGCGATCACCGAACTCGCCGGCGCCGCTTCCACCGCCTGCTCCAACGCCCCTAGACCGACTGCCTCATCGTTGAGTTGCAGCGCTGCGTTCGACATCCCTACCAGCGCTTCGGCCCGTTCACTGCCGGAAAGGCTCGCCCCGGCGATCACCGCGTACGCTGCCCGGGCTTCTCCGAACCGGCCCTCCCGGAACATCTCATTCGCCGCCCCCAGCGAACCTGAACCGGCGATGGCTGTGCCGGGCGCCACAGGCGTCGTCGGCGTCGCCGAAACACCGACGGTTGCGGTCGGATGCTCCAGTTCGCCCTGGAAGGGAGGTGGCGGCTTTTCTCCATTCTCGCTCCCGCCGAACACACACCCCGGCAGAGCCGCCACGCACGCCGCAGCCGCCACCCACACCCGCCAACGCGCCAACCTGCGATTGCGCGCTCCCAACACGTCTCGGATGCTAGGTTTTGAAGGGTCGCCGGGCAACGCATGGTTCGGCGTGGGGAAAGAAAGGGGTCCGCCTATGACGCAACTGGCTATTACCCACGAAACCCTCGCCCAGGCCACAGCCAACGAAAACTCCTGGATCGAAATCGACCTGGATGCGGCGGACAACAACGTCCGCAGCCTGAAGGCCATGCTCGGCCCCGCGGAACTCATCGCCGTCGTAAAGGCGAACGCCTATGGGGCCGGCGCCGCGATGTTCGCACCCGCCCTCGAAGCCGCGGGCGTCGACCGGTTCGCGGTCGTGTGGCCACATGAGGGCTACATGCTCCGCCAGGCCGGAGTCACCCGCCCAATTCTCGTCCTCGGCCACGCTTTCCCCGCCGATGCCGTGCCCGCCGTGCGTTCCGGCCTCACCCTTACCTGCAATTCGCTCGAACTCGGCCAGGCCCTCTCCGAAGCCGCCGCGCGAGCGCAAACGAAGGCGCGAGTCCACGTCAAAGTCGATACCGGTCTCCATCGCTTCGGCCTGGAACTCGAAGCCGCCGTCGCGCTCGCCGAATCGCTCCGCCAGCTTCCCAAGCTCGAAGTCGAAGGCCTGACGACGCACATGGCGAACGCCGATGAAACGGACGACTCCTTCGCCGACCACCAGCACGAACTCTTCAAGGCGGCGGCAGAACGCCTCCCCTGGATCTCCTACCTCCATACCGCCAATTCCGCTACCGCCCTCCGCCGCACCGAACTGCGCTACTCAGGCGTCCGCGTCGGCCTCGCCCTCCACGGCGTCCTCCCAGCGAACACTGCGGCGAGCGGCTTGCGCCCGGTCCTCTCGCTCCGCGGTCGAGTAGCCCGTGTCTCCGCCGTCGAACCCGGCGAAGGCGTCAGCTACGGCCTCACCTGGCGCGCGACTGAACCTTCACAGGTCGCCCTCATTCCTGTCGGCTACGCCGATGGCTGGCGCCGCGGCCTCGGCAATCGCGGCGAGGTACTTATCCGTGGACAACGCTGCCCGATGGTCGGCCGGGTCTGCATGGACCAGTTCCTCGTGGATGTCACCGCCATCCCCGGCGTCCGCGAAGGCGATATCGCGACGCTCATCGGAGCCGACGGCCCCGAACACCTTTCCGCCACGGAAGTGGCCGAAAACGCCGAGACCATCAGCTGGGACGTCCTCGCTTCGCTCAATGCCCGGCTGCCCCGGCTCTACCACCGCGCGGGCGCCGTGGAAGCTATCGCTCCGCCTATGTGGTGACGCCGCGAGTTACTCGCCGCTGGCTCCGCTGATCGCGGCTTCGTTCGCGCCCTCCGCGCCCCGCTGCGCCTTGAGGCTTTCCACCACCGTCTCCAGAAATTCCTTGTCCCCGAGAATGGCGTGCTCCGGCACATACATCCGCCCGTACCGCTCCAGGTAAATCAACTGCTTCGAACTCAAGAAGTTCGAGCGTTGGAAGCTGTTCTCGTGGTAGCCATCCTCGAACGCCACCTTGTGCGCCCGCGCCGTATTCCGGATCTTCCGCAGCCGGTCCAGCGCTCCGCGGCGCGGCGGCACGTCCCTCCCCGCCATCCGGTAGACCTCGTCTGGCCCTGAAAACACGCTGGCCATGCTCACGTCGCGAAGCGGCATCGTCAGGATCGGCTCCATCATCCCCCGCACCACGCGCTGCACTTCTTCGTCCGTCAGGCCCATGCCCTCGCGAAGCGTGGTCCCCTGTGCCTTCATGAGCGTCGCCGTGATCGTCGCCCACGCCGATTCGTCACCCAGGGAAGCTTCGACCAACTTCTGCATCAGCAGCTGCGTTTCCGGGTCCAACTGCGCCACGATGCCCCAGTCCAGCATTCCCAGCCGCCCGTCATGGAGCGCCAGCAGGTTCCCGGCGTGAATGTCCGCGTGGAACGTGCCGGTATGCACGGCAGTCAGCACCCACGCCCGGAGCAGCTCGCGAATCAGCGCCCGCGGATCCAGTCCGAGCTTGTCCACCATCGCCAGGTCGTCGATTGGCACCCCGTCGAGGTATTCCATCGTGATCGCCTGTTGCCCGGAGAACTCCTCATACACCTTCGGCACCACGAGCAGGTCCAAATTGAACTCTTCGAACAGACCGCGGAAGTGCGCCATGCTCCGCGCCTCATTACGAAGGTCCAACTCCTCACCAATCTGCTCGCGCAGCCCGTCTAGGTAGCTCACCAGCGTGAACGCCGGTTCGTTCCCCAGCCGCGCCAGCCCGCGGAAGAACGGGATCATCAGCCCAAGGTCCGCCGAGACCACCTGCCCGAGGCCCGGACGCAGCACTTTCACCGCAACCTTTTCACCCGAATGCAGAGTCGCGCGATGCACCACGGCCATTGAAGCCGCCGCGAACGGGCGCCGCTCGAAGCTCGCGAATGCTTCATCCACCGACTTCCCTGTGGACTCCTGGAAGATGCGGCGCACCTCCCGCAGGCTGACGCCCGGCCCGCGGTCCAGTGTCCCCCGGAATTCGTCGGCCACCGTCGGGCCTACCACCGCCGGGGCGGAGGCAACCAGCTGCGCGAACTTCACATACGTCGCGCCCAGGTCCTCGCATGCCCGCCGGGCGCCCCGGCTGATTGCGACATTCTTCGGCCGGCGCCGGATCGCTACTTCGGCAGCAGCCGGCGCGAGATGCCGACCAAGCACACCAACAGTCCGCGCAAGCCGCTTCCCCCGGAGCACCATGCCCGGCGGCGGCATCTCAACCGGGATCGGCGCCCAATCGTTCGTGGTCATTTGTGAAAAGCGTAGCAGACGCCCCATTTCCAGCGCTCGACCACCTTTCACGCGCCGCCTTCACCGGGTGACAGCCGGCCGCCCGTGCCGTAGCCTCCCCGCACTTCCTCCGGAGGATGCGCTATGAGCCAGGATGTCATCTCCGCGATGAGCGAGGCCGCCGCCCGCCTCCTCGCCTCCCTGGACGACACCCAGCGCGCGCGAGCTACTCGCCCCTTCGCCGATGAAGCCGCCCGTACCGAGTGGTACTACACGCCGAACGCCCGGCCCGGCATCCCTATGATGGAACTAGACGCCCGCCAGCAGCAGAACGTCCGCCGTCTGCTCCGCTCGGGCCTCAGCGAAGGCGGCTACAACATCGCCGCCACCATCATGGGCCTCGAAGCCATCCTCGATCCCGTCGAGAACTGGGCCCAGTGGCAGTACCTGGGTTACGACCGTCTCCGCCCCAGCATCAACCGCGATCCCGCCATGTATTTCGTCTGCGTCTTCGGCGAGCCGGGAACTGACCGCTGGGCCTGGGGGTTCGGCGGCCATCACATCTCGGTCCACCACACGGTCGTCGAGAGCTCCCTCTCCTCTACGCCCTGCTTTTTCGGCGCCCACCCGGCCGTCTCGCCACTGCAACCCGGGTTCTTCCTCGAACCGCTCGCCGCCGAGCGCAAGCTCGGCCTCGAACTCTACCGCTCACTCGATCCCGAACGACGCCGGCGCGCGACGCTCTCTCCAATCGCCCCGCACGACACCATGATGGTGAACCGCCCCTACGTCGAAGCCGGCGCTATCGCCCTTCCCCCATGGATCATCATGGGCAAGAAGGCCATGCCGGAAAGCATGTACCCGGCCCGCCAGGCCCGCTTCGAAGAGGAATTCGCTCACGCCCTGCGAAGCGACGATGACCTCCAGCCCCTCCGCTACACCCCTCAACCTGCCGGACTACCCGCGAATCAGATGACCAACGGTCAGCGCGATAACCTCCGCGAGCTCGTCAACGTCTATCTCGCGCGCCTCCCCGAAAGCGTCGCCGAACGGGAATCGGCCTCCGCGGCAAGCCAGTTCGAAGGTCTCGGCTTCGCCTGGGCCGGCGGCGACGATGGCGACATCGCCCACTACTACCGCATCCAGGGCACCAGTCTGCTCATCGAATACGACTCCCCCTTCGACGATGGCTGTCATATCCATGCCGTCTGGCGTGACGCTGAGGGCGATTTCGGAAAGAGCCTCCTGGCTGGCCACTACGCGGCCGCGCACTAGCCGCCCGGGACAGGCGTTACCACAGAACCTGCAATCCCGGCAGCGATTTCAACCGCTCGTCGGCCGTCACCAGCGGGCAGTCCAGCTCGAGCGCGGTTGCGGCGATGAGCTGGTCCGCCGGGTCCATCGGGCGGTTCAGGGAAAGCCCGGCCGCGCGGAGGCCGATTTCTGGGGTGAGCGGCTGGACGCGGGCGGAGGATCCCGCCATCGCTGCCGCGATGAAGTCCCGATACCGCCCGCTGCCGAGATTGATCCGGCCTCGCAACGTGAGCATTGCCAGCTCCCAGAAGCAGATCGCGGGCACCAGCACGTCCGCGTCCGTTGCGATCGCCCGGACGGTACGCCGAGAGAATCGACTGCGATCGGTAACCGACCAGAAGAGTGCATGTGTGTCGAGGACGATCACCGCATCGCTT
>CAZKZR010000056.1:9511-10743 GCA_964557245.1 uncultured Anaerolineaceae bacterium
ATGATATCGCCGACCTCTACGACCCAGTTGGAGAGGTCGGGAAACGGCCAACTGCCGCTGGCCCGGCGTAGGCGTGTGATGCGAGCGATCTGCCGGCCGTGGCGCGTGACCGTCACCTCGCGCTGCGCGCCGGCCACTTCGTCCAAGAGCTCCAGGCAGTGCGCGCGGAATTCCGCCGAACCCATCGTCGCCCGCCGCTTCATCTCTTTGCCCCCTCTCGGGGGACGAAGTTCGTCGGCCGGACAATTTTCACCATTGGAACGCCGCGCTTGGTCACGATGAATTCCACGTCATCGAACTCGACTTCATCAAGGACACGTTTGCAGTTCGCCTTGAGCTCGCTGGCACTGATCGTTTTGACCACTTTTTTGACCATGGTCATAGTTTAGACCAATCCCACTGGCGAGCGATGGTCTCTGCTCCCTAAGCCCTCCGCCACTGGACCAGCGTGACGCCCTCATCCGGCTGGTCCTCGAACACCGCCTCTACCGCGGACCCGATGACCACTTCCTCCATCGCGTCGCCCAGCAGGTTGCCTACCATTCGGACGTTCCCTGCGTCGGGCAGTTCCACAAGGACCACCATGTACGGGCAGGCTTCCCGCAGCGCGGGATGCACCGGGTGCCAGATGCGCTCCCAGCTGTAAATCGTCCCCTTGCCCGAAACCCGGTGCCAACCGAGGTCGAACGAATGGCACTGGTAACAAACCCACTCCGGCCCCCACTGGAAGCCCTGGCAGGCGTTGCAGCGCTGCACCACCAGTTCGTGCCGCTTCGTCGCCGCCCAGTACTCGCTGTCGAGCCCATCTACGGCGGCCGCCGGCACCGGCAGTCCCGCCGGCAGGTAGGTTGCTGCGGTCATCGCACTACTCCTTGCACAGAATCAGGCTGCTCACGGGCTGTACCATCGGCCCTGAGCAAACCATCGAAATCTTCGGGTCGGTTACCTGCGCCGTGGAGGTCCCGCGAAGCTGCCGCACAGCCTCCGTAATCAGCTCCAGGCCGTGCATGTAGCACTCCGCAAGGTTCCCGCCGCTGGTGTTCAGTGGCAGCTTCCCGCCGGCCACCTTGAAGTTGTCCAGCGTCATGAACTCTTCCACTTCGTCCGGGCCGCAGAACCCGTGCTCCACCAGGCTCATCATCACTCCGCCGGTGAAGTTCTCGTAGGACTGGCAGACGTCCACATCCTTCGGCGCAATCCCAGCCTGCGCGTACAGCCGCGCCGCGACCGTC
>CAZKZR010000057.1:0-10697 GCA_964557245.1 uncultured Anaerolineaceae bacterium
GGAAGCTCTGACCGTCCTGGTCAATCACATCGCTGATGAGGCGGGGCTGAGCGACAAGGACAGGGCGATGCTGAAGCGCTGGCGCAGCTCGCGAATGAAGCTGGGCAGCGACGACATGCAGGAACTGGTCACCAAGACGAACGAAGACTTCGCCAAGCAGTTCACGCGCCGCGAGCGCAGCGCCATCCAGAAGCACGACTGGAACGACTAAAGCCGGGAATCGACCACCGCCAGGACTCCGTGACACGAGGGACTCGGGAAATTAACCCGGGTCATGTACTCTGCGCCTCGCTCTGCCGACGCAGAACAAATCAACTACGGAGGAATCCACATGGCGAACTATCTGCTGGTCTATCACGGCGGCGGCCCGATGGACCCCGACCCGGCGGCCCAGGCGAAGGTCATGGAGGCCTGGACCAATTGGTTCGGGCAAATCGGCGCTTCGGTGGTTGACGGGGGAAACCCGGTTGGCCGGAACTGGACGACGAACAGCGACGGGACCACGGAGGACGGCGGCGCCAACCCGGCGACCGGCTACAGCGTGATTTCGGCCGACAGCATGCAGGCCGCGCTGGAAATGGCGCGAGGCTGCCCAATCATCGAAGCGGGCGGAAGCGTGGAGATCTGCGAGACGTTCAACGTCGGTTAGTCACGACGAAACGCGCGCGTTAGCCCAGTTCAAAGCTGAATCGCTGCCGGAACCGGACTAGCGCGCGCAAGAGCGGCCCGCCGACGACCACCAGCACCACGGCGTTGCAGGCACTTCGGAGCAGGTCCCAACCAAAGCTTGTGAGCAGGTAGTAGTTCCAATAGCGCCGGAGGGTCTCGGCGGGCCCGAGGCCGGCTTCATAGGAGATATCGGGGCCGGCGGCGAAGAACGGCCAGGACCAGAGGTTGGTAATGGCCCCGAAGAGCAGTCCCCAGGCGGCGCCAAGCAGGACAACTGCTGCTACTTCGGTTCGGCCGTGAACGTTGAGGCGGCGAAGGCACCAGCTGAGGCCTCCCGCGCTGATTCCCATCCAGGCGGCCGCGAACATCTGGAACGGCAGCCACGGTCCGATGCCACCAGTGATGACCGCACTCAGAAAGAATGAGAGCGCGCCGAGAAGGAAGCCCATACGCGCCCCGAAGGCGTAGCCACCAAGGATGACGAGGAAGAAGTAAAGGTTGGCGCCGGCCGGAAGCGTGATCGTCCTCAGGACAGCAGCGAGGGCCGCGAGCACGCCCAGGGCGGCAAGCGATTTGCTATTCAGCCCGCCGGCCGTCAGGTCCGCAACGACGAGAATGAGGCAGAGCGCGGCTGTGGCCGCAAAGACAATGGGGGCATCGGTGCGGTGGGCGAACGACTCCGCGCCGTCTTCGCGCAGGGCAGGCGCGAAGAATGGGGCGAGGTAGGCGGCGAGCCCAATCAGGTTGAGCCCAAGGAACACCCATCGGCCTGGGTCCAGGACGCCCCTGAGGGAGTTCGTTCGCGGGAACGCCGCGGTGTTAAGCGCCACGCCGCCTCCAGTAGAGCCCTAAGCCTGCCCCAGCGAGGAGCAGCGCGGCGATAGCGCCGAACGCGGCAAACGTCGCCGAACCGCCGCCTCCGTCATCGGTGGGAGGCATCCCGGCATCGGGCACTGCCGGCGTGTTGGCCGATGCAGCGTCCGTGGCTCGTCCGATAGTAACCGTGACGGTGGGTGCGCCGCCGGGCGGCGCCTGCGTCGCCGAAGGCTGGTCCGGCGGCACCGGCGAGCCAGCACTGGAGGTCGGCTGCGCGCTGCTCGAAGTTGAGCCGGCGGTTGGGACGGGAGGCTGAGTGAGCGCCGCCGTAGGAGCGAGAGTGGACGTTGGCGCGACGCCACCGCGCGGGTCATGTCCGCAGATCTGATTGAACGAGATGTCCTGCGGCGCGGGTGCGCTGTTCGGACCGCCCCTTCCCCACTTCCAGCCATGGACATCGCCGTCCTTCGCTTTGAGGAGGTTGAATGCGAGGGACGAGTACACCCAGTTCTTGCCAAACTGGCGCGTGAAGAACGCCCAATAGGTACAGTCCCCGCCCTGGCACTGGCAGAAGCACGATGAAAAGGAACTGGAATCGTTGCAGCCGGTAGCGCCCAGGGCGCAGACGGCCAGCCCACTCCCGCCACCGTAGGCCTCGATGCTGATGCCGGCCTTCTTCAGGAGGTCCTGCCCGGTAATGCCGTCACCGCTGAACGCGATGCAATAGGTGGTCACCTGGTCGCCGTTCTGCACGACGAGGCCGGCCTCGCCGTCGGCGCTCGCAAGGGTGGTCAACGCGAGGGCGCAGAGGAAGGCAAAGAGAAAGACGAGAAGGCGAAGTCCCTCACCCCCCAGCCCCCTCTCCCAAGTTTGGGAGAGGGGGAGCGACCGTTCCGTTGTATGTTGGGGTGGCGTGAGCGGTGCATCCGCTTCCGTCCGGTCGCGGCCTCGATCAGTTGGATTTCCGTGGTCAGGCACGGTGCACCTCTTCGACGGTTAGGGCGCCGGGGACGAGGCGGGCAACCTGTGTGGGCAGCGGGCCGGAAGCGGCGAACGCTACACGGGCGGGCAGATCGAAGGTGATTTCGCCGGCATTCAGCTGGACGACGCGGGTGGCGTACTGCGCCGCCGATTCGACATCGTGCGTGGCGACAATGGCAGCGCCGCCACCCGCGGCATGGCGCTCCAGGCGTGCGGCGAGCCAGGCCTTGGCCGGCCCATCAGCGCCGCGCGTGGGTTCGTCGAGGAGCCAGACCTTCGGTTCGTGCGCGAGCATCGCTGCAATCGCGACGCGCTGTTGCTGGCCAACGGAGATGTCGCGGGGGTTCGCGGCAGTTACGCCGGAGATTCCCCAGGATTCGGCACTAGCTGCCACCGCTTCAGCCGAGGGTTTGTGGCCGGTGCGGTTACGCAAGGTCTCTTCTATCTCTGCGCGAACCGATTCGTGGTACAGCGCGATGGCGGGGTCCTGGGGGACGAGGCCTGCGTGGGCGGTGATGGCGCGGGTTCCCGAGGCGCTATCCAATCCCGCCGACGGGAAACGGACCCCGCCCGAGACCGGTCGAGTGAGGCCAGTGAGCGCACGAAAGAGCGTGCTCTTGCCGCTGCCGTTGGCGCCGACGAGCGCCACGACCTCCCCCTCGCGAAGATCGAGTGAGAAGTCGCGCAACGCAACGTTCTCGCCGTAAGCAACGGTGAGGCCGGTCGCGAAGAGCAGAAGGTCACCGGGGGCGGAAGGCCGCCGGGGCTGGGCGCCGAGCGATGGAAGGGCGGCGCGCGCGGCCTCGATCGTCAGCGCAGGCGTGGCGGCGAATTTGCGGGCGAGTTCGGTGGCCGGAGGGACGGACTCGAGGGCCATGGCAGCCTCGGGAGGGGTGAACGCCGAAACGACGCCTGACCGGACCTCGATCACGCGGTTGACGGCCGGGAGGAGACGTTCGAGGCGGTGCTCCGCCACCAGGATCGCGACTTCGCGTTGGCGCCGGGTCCGTTCGAGCGCGGCGATGAGCGCCTCCGCGCCGGCTGGATCGAGTTGTGACGTCGGCTCGTCCAGCAGCAGCAATTCGGGCTGCAACGCGAGGACGGAGGCCAGGGCCACGCGTTGACGTTCGCCGCCTGAGAGCGTGTGCAGCCGCCTGTGGCGAAGGTGCTCTACCGCGATGTCATTGAGCACCGATTCCAGCCGCCGGCCGATTTCGACGGCGGGGACCCCCTGTTGCTCGAGGCCGAAGGCGACTTCCTCTTCGACCGTTTCGGCGACCGCCTGTGCTTCCGGCTCCTGGAACACCATGCCGGCGAGGAGGGCCATGTAACGGGCTGGAGTGCGCGCGGGATCATGGCCGGAGAAAAGAGCTGTTCCAGACAATCGGCCGCCGTGGAACTGCGGGACCAGCCCGTTGAAGACGCGAAGCAGAGTTGACTTGCCACCCGCCGAATGCCCGGCGAGGAGGGCGAAATCCGCGCGGCTCACTTCGAGGTCCACGTGGCTCAGGGCCGGCGCGGAGGCTCCCGGGTACCAATACGAAAGCTCGCGAAGGCTGGCCAGGGTCATGGCGCCGGCTCCCGTGCGAGAGCAGGTTCCAGCTCACTGACGGATCGAGCGGTGGCGGAAGCCGGTTGGAACACCAGGATGGCGGCGGGCCAGGCGCAGAGGAGGGCGAGCACCGCTCCCATAGGGCTCATCTCTGGCGCTGGGAGCCCGGCAAACGGGTTATACGTGAGGTTGCCCTCGCCGGTCAGCCGCAGCAGGAACGCGGCGACGATTCCGCCCGTGGACGAGGCGATTGCGCACTTCTGGAGCAGAGGGATCGGTTGGGAGATGTAGCGCGTCGTCCTCTGGGCGCGGCCGGCAGCCACGAACCAGTACACGAGGCCGGCGGCGCCGGCGATTGCCAGCAGAGCGCCGAGCCAGCGCCATTCGTCGCTGTAGAACCACGTCCACGATGCGGCGACGAGTAGCGGAGCGGAAGCGGCGGCCGCCAATCGAGCGGGGGCCGGCGGACGGGCGGTGGAGGCGTAGCCGCGTGCTTCCATGGCCTCGGCAAGGCGCATCGAGCGCTCAAGGCCGCCGATGACGGCAGGGACGACGAGTGCCGGGAGGTCTCGCAGGCCGCCGCGCGCGCCGCGCAGGGCCCGCATCTCGCGGATGCGGCGAAGGTCCTCGATGCTCGAAGGGAGGAGCGTGAGGCCCACGGTAACAATCAGGCTGGCGTGGAAGAGCGCCGCCGGGGTGGATCGGAGGACGCGGTGGGGACTGACGGCGCCGTTGAATACGCCGAAAGCGAAAAGGACGCAGAGGATCGCGGTGCCGCGGATGGCGGCGGCCACCAACCCCTCGGCGCTGACCGGGCCGCCCAGGTGAAGGCCACCGAGCCAATCGGGAATGTGGGGGCCGGGAACGGTGAAAAGAATGTGGTCGCCGTAGTTGCCGTTAATGGTGGCGACCGCGACAGAGATGAAGAACATCACCAGGCCGAACAACAGCAACGCACGAAAACTGGCAATGCCCGTGCCCGTGCGCGGCGCGAACGCCGCGACGAGCACAACGCTGAGCAGCACGATGCCCAGGTAAAGCGGATTGGTGGTGGCAAGCGCCACCACCATCACCAGCAGTACCCACGCGAGCCATGCTGCGGGAGTCATCTAGTTTCGCCGCGACCTTTCCAGCGTCACGAGGACGAGCGCGCTGGCGAACAGCGCCAGGCCCGCCACAGCGATGGCGGAATTCCCCCCTGCCTGAGGGCTCGCGGTGTTGCCGGTAGCGGGCGGCCGAGGGGCCGCCGTCTGAGACGGTATCGCGGTCGGCGAAGTCGCGGTTGCGGTGGGCGCCGGGCGGGTTGGGGTGGCCGTCGGGGTTGGTGTTGGCGCGGGGCGGGTGCGGGTGATCGGCGTCTCGGGGGCGTTGCAGAAGGTGCGCCCGGCGAGGGCCGGGAGCGCCTGGTTCGTCGCGAACGCTGGATCGAAGCCCTTAAACGAACCGTCCGGTTCTTGCTGGCTGAGCAGGTAGGCGACCGGCGAGACGCCGCTCTTCTGCCAGGCCGCGGCCTCGGGATTTTCGCCGAGGGCGAGGAGCGACTGCACCACGTACGCCGTGGAAGAGGCGTTCGATTCCGAGGGATCGAAGCCCCAGCCGCCGTCTTCGCCCTGGTTCGCGTGGAAGTAGGCAACGGCTTTTGCAATCGCGGGGTCGGACGTTTGCGCTCCGGTGGCGAGCAGGGCCTGGACCGCGATGGCCGTAGTGTCGGGATCAGGGAATCCGCCGAAGCCCCAGCCGCCGCTCTCAGCGAGCTGCTTCTCTTTTAAGGCGGTGGCTGCGGCGGGCGGGACCGGATTCCCGGTGCAGGCGAGGCCGAGCATGATCACCGACTGGCTGAAGTCATCAGCGGCGTAGGCGCCCTTTGCGGGATCGTACGCCGCGTTCGTTTTGGCAATCAGATCAACCCCGCCGATGGACCGGGGGTCCAGGCCGAGCGCCCTGGCTACGAGGGCCGCCTTCGCCAGCACAGGAACACGTGTTTCGGAGCCGAGCTTCGCCTTCACAAAGTCCGCCGGGCCGGTGCCTCCAACGGTTTCTTTCGATGGATCGAAGCCGGCGGCGCGGAAGGCGAAGACGGCGTCCATGGTTTGTTCGATCGTCCCTGAGAACGAACCGTCGGGCTGTTGCTGGGTGCGAATGTAGGCCGCGCCCTTCAGCGCGGCGTTGCTTTCTGGGAGGGCGGCGCCGGCCAGGACGACCGGCAAGGCGGTCAGCGCGCAAAGCGCGAGAACAAGCAGACGTGACAAAGATGTACTCCCCCGAGTAACCGCTGAGCCCCGCGAACGGGGCGATTTCAGAGACGGCACGGAGGCGGGAAGCAAAAACCCGCCGTGAGTTGGCGGGCGTCAGGTAATACGAACCATCCCCGACCCCTTTCGCGCGAAGGATCATCGGCAGCGGACGAGGGCGGGTTTTCTGGCTTGGCCGTGGGCGGCCTTTACAGTTGCGGCACAGCGCCGGATTTTCACCGGCTTACCCCGGAGCCCTCTCCGGAAACGATTGTCGAAATGGAATGTCCAACTTTTGCGGAGGCGCGTCAAGGTTACTCGCGCCTTGTGACTTGTTAACAAACGTGTGAGCATGCCGCATTCGAAAGCAAGGAATCACCCTTGGAATCTGCCGCATTTACGCTCCCCGCCGAACACGAAGGTCGGCTGTGGCTTATGGACCTCATCCACAGCCCGCGCGCCCTGCCCCCGCTGGCAGCGGATCTGCAGGTGGCGGCTGCGGATTTCAGCCCGCTGGGGTTGGACCAAATGCCGGTGAACGGCTACCTGTATGGCTCGCCGCGGAGCATGGCCCCACAGCCCGAGCCCCCGGCATTGCCGCCCGGACAGGCGCTCCGAAACTGGGAAGACACGTTCTTCCCCGCCACGCGCGCCGCTTACGAAGTGTTCCGGTTCGCAGATTATGAGTCGATGGATGCGACAGGCGTGCTGGCCTTCTTCCGCGGGGAGATGGCGCACACGTTCGAGACTTTCGGGAACACCATCGTTTCAGCGATGCAACTCGGCCCGGACGCTGACCGGCTGTACAAGTTCCTGGAGAGCAAGCTAGGCGCCGAAGCAGATCTGCTTTCGGCTGCAATCCTCCATGGATCGGGCTCCCAAACGCGCTCGCTGGGGGACGAAGTGAAGGTGTTGGCCGACGCGGCGCGGAGTTCGGCGGGGGTGGAATCGACGCTTCGCGCAGGAGATTTCGCGGCAGCCGCTGCGATGAAAGCAGAGCCGTGGGGGTCCACGCTGCGAGCATTCCTCGAAGACCACGAGGACGAACTCGCCCTATGGTCAGAGATTCACCAACCTGCCTGGAACGAGGACCCCGTCCCGCTGATGCGGCAAGTAGCGGCTACGCTTGCTAGCCCGGCGAACGAAAGGCGTGACTCGTCGGCTGCGACCACCGAGAGCGTCCGGCAGCGGCTGGCGCCGGACGACCTCGCGGAGTTCGAAGCCGCCGTGGCTCACAGCCGCGATTATGTGCCGGTAATCGAGCACCGTGCCCGCTGGCAGTTGAAATTGCTCGGAGGCGGACGCCGGACGCTCCTCGCGCTGGGACAGAAGCTCGTCGATGGCGGCGTCATTGCGGAAGCCAACGATGTCTTCTTCCTGCATCTCGACGAGCTGGACGAGGCAGCCTCCCTGACCCCGGACTTCCGCAGCGCCGTCGCAGAACGGAAGGCGGAGTGGCAGTCGCAACTGAAGATGAAGCCGCCGATGACGCTCGGCCTGCCGATCCCGATTGAGATGGTCGGGATGATGAGCCCGATGTTGCGGCGAATGTTCGGGGCGGTGGCACTGCCCGAAGCGACCGCGTCACAGGTCACGGGGATCGGGGCCAACAAGGGCGTCGTCCGCGGCCGAGCGCGCATCGTGCTGGGGCTCGATGAAGCGGAGGACCTCGTCGACGGTGACATCCTGGTCTGTCCCTCGACATCGCCGCCGTGGACGCCCTACTTCGCGGTGGTTTCGGCAATCGTTACGGACGCCGGCGGGGTACTTTCGCATGCTGCGATCGAGGCGCGTGAGTACGGGATCCCCGCGGTTGTCGGTACCCGTGAAGGCACTCGGCGCATCCCCGAAGGCGCGATGATCACGGTCGACGGGGAAGCTGGAACGGTGACCATCGAAGGCTAGGCGCGTGCGGGTACAATTCGCGCATGTCAGACCTTCGCGTATTGGTTTCTGGTTCCGGCAGGATGGGCCGGCAAGTAGCGGCGTCGGTGCTCGCAGAACCCGGGCTTACCCCGGTCGGATACGTCGATGGGCTCGCGGAGCCCGGGGCGCTGGAGGGGCTGCCCCTCTTTCGAGACCCGGCCGCCGCTTGCAAGGAATTGCAGCCGGATGTGGTCATCGATTTCACGAACGCGGCATGGACACCGTCACTTGCGGCCGCCTGCCTGCCAGCCGGGGTGCGGATGGTAATCGGCACCACGGGCCTGGGCGACGATTTCATGCAATGGCTGGAAGCCGAGGCCGCGAAAACCAAGACCGGGGTGGTGATGGCGGCGAATTTCGCCATCGGGGCCGTGCTGATGATGCATTTCGCGAAGCAGGCGGCGAAGTTCTTCGAATACGCCGAGATAATTGAGCTGCACCACGAAATGAAAGTTGATTCGCCGAGCGGCACAGCGAAGACCACCGCCGAACTCATGCGCGGGGCCCGCGACCGGGACTTCAAGCATTCGGATTCGGAGAAAGAGCCGTTGCCCGGGGCACGTGGAGCAGCATTCGGCGGGGTCTCCCTGCATTCGGTGCGGCTACCGGGACTGGTCGCGCACCAGGAAGTGATACTCGGCGGCCTGGGGCAGACGCTGACGATCCGCCACGACACGACAGGGCGGGACAGCTTCATGCCGGGCGTCATGATGTCGGCCAGGGAAGTAATGAAGCTGGACCATCTCGTAGTCGGGCTGGATGCACTTTTCGGGCTGAAATAGGCGGCAGGTCGGACGGCCTCGGACGGCGGCGGCGCTTGGGGTGGGTGTGACGCGCGCTATAGCTCCGGATTCCGGTATTGAGAGAACGCGGTAGCACGCGGCTTCCCGATGGTGGATTGTATACAAAGCAAGACCACAACCAAGGAAACCAAACCAGATGGCCGCAACCTGGCTCACATACGCGAAATCCAACGATCACACCTCTCCCACTGGCCCGGACCTTTTCCGCGACCAGTTTCCCTACTCCCTCCCTCCGCTGGTCCAATTCGAACGTGAGGCGGTGCCGCTGAACCCGACTCACGACATCTGGATCACCGACACGACATTCCGCGACGGTCAGCAGTCCCGAGCGCCGTACTCCGTCGAGCAGATCGTCCACCTCTACTCGCTGCTCAGCCGGCTCGGCGGCGAACGGGGCATTGTCCGCCAGTCCGAGTTCTTCCTGTATACAAAGAAGGACCGCGAGGCCGTGGAACGCTGCCAGGATCTTGGCTATCGATTCCCCGAGGTCACCGGGTGGATCCGGGCGACGATGGCCGACTACAAGCTCGTCCGCAGCGCCGGCCTCAAGGAGACCGGCATCCTCACTTCCATTTCCGACTACCACATCTTCAAGAAGCTGAATTCGAACCGCGAGGACGTCATTAACGGCTACCTCGAGGTAGTGGACGCGGCGCTGGCCGATGGCGTCATTCCACGGTGCCACATCGAGGACAGCACGCGCGCCGACTTCTACAACGTCGTTCTGCCGTTCGTGCAGAAGCTGATGGAACGCGGCAAGCAGGCCGGCATCCAGGTGAAAGTGCGCTACCCCGACACGATGGGCGTGGGCGTGAGTGATCCCTATGCGGCGCTGCCGCGGGGCATTCCCCGGCTCACCCACCTCCTCCACACCGAAGGCGGGGTACCGAGCGAGGCGCTCGAATTCCACGGCCAGAACGACCTCAACGCGATCATTCCGAACGGCGTCTCGGCCTGGCTCTACGGCGCCAGTTCGAACAACGGCACGCTGCTCGGCATCGGCGAACGGAGCGGCAACACACCGATCGAAGCGCTGGTGTTCTGGCTGATTGGCCTGACCGGGGAGAAGCACGGCATCGACACGACAGTCATCAGCGAGATCGCCGACTACTACCGCGAAATCGGCGAAGTGGTGGACCAGCGACTGCCGTTCGTGGGCTCGAACTTCAACGTCACCCGCGCAGGCATCCACGCCGACGGGATGATCAAGGACGAGGAGATTTACAACCCGTTCGATACGACGCGGCTGCTCAATCGGCCGCCGGGAGTCGCGATCACCGACAAGAGCGGCGCAGCCGGCCTGCTCATGTGGATGCAGACGCACCGCCCCGCCGATGCCACGGGCTTGGACAAGCGCGACCCGCGCCTGATGCGCGCCCTCGACATGGTCATGCGCCTCTACGACGACGGCCGCGTGATCGCCATCGCCGACGAGGAAGTGCACGAGATTTTGGATGAGGCGTTCGCGGAGGTAGCGGTGGGGTGAGGGCTCAACCGCATTCAGCCGGGGGAAGCTGCTTTTGAGCTAAGGGCGTCTCGCCTGCGGAGACGTCCTGGATGAGTATCCCGGACCAGTAGACGGGGTCTTGCACGACCAGCTTGCCGGACACGCGCCAAACCACGAAGTCCGTGATGTATTTAGCGCCAGACTCACGCTCACCGCAAAGCCGCAGGATCAGCCCGGGGTTCGGGTCAGCGGCGAGCTGGCGAGTCGCGACG
>CAZKZR010000058.1:0-10671 GCA_964557245.1 uncultured Anaerolineaceae bacterium
CCACGCTGGTTATCTGCGGCGCCGACGATGGGATGGTGCCGCCGGAAAACAGCCGTCAGATAGCCGCGCTGATCCCTGGTGCACACATTGAGTTTATCCCCCAGTGCGGCCACCTGCCGATGTTGGAGAAGCCCGAGGTCGTGGCCGCCCTTGTCCGGCAGTTCGCTGCGAGGCTTTAGCGCAGGAACTCGAGATATTTGCGCTTCATCCAATCGCCCTTGGCGCGGTACTCCGCAGCCGTGGAGAGCGCGCCCTTCTTCCCGCTTTCGCGGCTGTAGGCGAGGTTCAACGCCGCGTGCTGGTTCTCGCCCTGTGGCGCCCTTCGCGAGCGCTCCCGGGCGGCGCGGTTGGTCCACGTGCGGCAGTACTCGATGGCCTCTGTGAGTTCTCCGTGAATGTCGACCACCTCGACTGTCGGGGCGGCCATCACCGTATCGCTCCGCGCTTCAGGAGCGGCAACACCAAACATCGTCAGCTGCTGGCCGTCGACAAAGCGTCCGGATTCGTCCAGGAACTGGTCGCCCGCCTCCACCACGTCGAGGATTTCGGGACGATCCTGCGGCTGGTCGTCCGGAGCCAGTTCCTCTTCCTCTGGCGTTTCCACTAATTCGATAGGAGCTGCTTCGCCGTTGGGTTTGAGTGCCACGGGCGGGGATTCGCGCTCGAGGTGTTCGATGATCGAACCCAGTCTCGGGTCTCGGCCGATGAGGACGTTGAGGACGTTCTGGGACACCGGCAGAGCATGGTTGAAGCGGAGGCCGCGCCCGAGCTGCTGGATAACGGGTTCACGGCTGAAGACGGCATCGAGCTTGAGCAAAACGCTTACCGACGGCGCATCGAAGCCTTCGCTCGCCTTTTTGACCTGGATGAGCACGTCGTGGCGCCCTTCATGGAACTCGCGCAGGCGGCGGTCATTCTCGGCGTCTCCCATGCCCTCTCCGCTGTGCACCACGACGCAACGAAGGGCAGGGTGCCACTTGCCAAAGACTCGCATCAGGTGGTTGGCATGCTCAGTGGTGGCGGCGAACACCAGTCCCTGGTGCATGCCCGGGGCGGTGGCGTTCTTCGCCTGGAGCGTGAGCGCAAACTCGCGCACGAGCGGCTGGACGTAGTCTTCGTTCCAGCGCAACTGCTCTCGCACGCAGCGCTGGTCGAAGTCCGGTAGTTCGGCCATTTCGGATGCAGTGAATTCGTAGATTTCACCGGCCGCCGACTGGAGTTCGACGGCGTAGTCCTTCATTTGCATGTTGAGCCGCTTGAGGATTCGGCCCTCTTTCCACGCCTGGCGCATCGTCACGTGGAGCAACGGGTCGATGACGATGCCGCCACCCTCGTCGTCGTCTACATACCGAGCGCCGGCAATGACATCGCGGTCAAGGCGGAGCGGCGTGGCCGAGAGGAGAAGGGTGGTGCTCAATGGCAGGTTGGCGAGCGCCTTCGCCCAGGTCCCACGCTCGCCGAGATGGTGCGCTTCGTCGCAAACGAGGTGTACGCGCCGGGAGGCACAGAGCCGGCGGTAGCGTTCCGGTGCAGCCGCGACTTGCTGGTAGCTTGCGACGATGAAGTTCGCGCCCGAGGCGGCAACGCGGTCCAGGGCGGCGTTGTCAGCCATGATCTTCCGGATTGGCCGCGAGCTGCCGATAACGGCGAGCGCGCGTTCGATGCCGTTGTAGACCTGGGTGCGGAGGACATCGGTGGGCGTGAGATAGAGGCAGGTGTCAGCCTTACCCGCTCCGGCCGCGACTTCGAACGAGCCGACGCCGATGACTGTCTTGCCATAACCAACCGGGACGACGACGAGTTCTGACGAAGAGCCGGCTCGAATCGCTTCTGCGAAGCGCTTCAGCGCCTCGGCCTGGCCGGGACGAAGACGCGGTGGTGCGGCGGGGGAGACGCTCAACCGGGCTCCACGTTGAAGTTTCTGCTGCTCAGGGTAGAACGGTTGGGGCGCGATGTCAGGGCTTACGCGCCCCCACGAACCGTCATGGGCACAGCGGCTTTAGTCAGCGGCGATCGAAACGACGGCACGGTACGGAAGCACCGGTCGAACTGAACCGCTGCCGGAGGGTCCGGCGGCCGCGGGGGCTTCCTTGAGGAGGAAGCTAGCGGCCATCCAGCCGTTCCCCAGCAACGTGCTGACCGGAACCCAGGAGATGCCATCGACCGTCTGCGGAGCCCCGGTGACGGTCACCTGGCCGCCATGCGAAAGGCAGGTGATTACGGAACCGCCGGGCGTCGCGCGGAGCCGCAAGCAATCGCCGGGCGTGTTGATGCGGGCCTTATCGCCGGTAGAGACCGGCCCGGCCACGGTGGTAACCGGAGGCGCAGGCGGCGTGACGGCAGCGGCCGAACCACTCAACCGGTAAATGTGGAAATTGAGACCGCGGGCGGCCGCGGAGGCCGACGGGTTGTATCCCGAACGCAGCGCGACCATGCCATCGAAGTTCTGGTTCGAGTCGATCGCTTCGAACGTGCCATCGCCGTTAGCGGAGAGGATGATGGCCGTGTGGAGGCCCGGGTAGTCCGCATCGGGCGACGTCCAGGAGTCATCGGCGATCTGGATGATGTCGCCGGGGCCAGCATCAGAGAGTGAGACTTCGATAGCGCCCGCTTCGAGATAGCCGGCGCGGTAGTCGTAGCCGATCGTCTTCCCGGTCGCTTCGAAGACGACCTTCTTCATCCAGGTCCAGCATTCGCCCTGCCATGTGCCGAGGTCGACAACAGCGCGAGCTGCGACTGGGTTCGAGGGAGGGGGAGCCGCGTTCGCTGGCCGGGCAAGCGTAACGACGGAAAGGACGGCTACAAAGGCGACCAGGATGGCTGCCAGGGCCGGCCGGTGTTGGGACATCGGCATCAGTTCACCTGCTTCAGTTTCCCTGAGGGCTTTCGGCACCCTAACCCACGAAAATGGCATGCACAACCGGCATTTCGCATGGTTTTGCAATGAAATCCGTCACATTCGGGGGAACTCTAGCGGGTTCGCGGGAAGCTCCCGATGACCGAAGAGACATAAAAGACTCGAATTCGCAATTTGTTACCTTCCCGTAAAATCCTGTGCCTATGGCAAAGCAGGGTGCTCTTTCCCATCTCCGCGTGGTGGAGATAGGCGGGTTTTCGACGGCCTTCGCGGGGCGCTTGCTGGCGGACGCGGGGGCCGAGGTCGTTCGGGTGACGGCGCCCTCCGGAGACGAACTCGCCGGTGAAGCGCCGTTTTTCTCAGACGGAAGTTCCATCCAGGACGCGTGGTACAACGCCGGGAAGACGAAAGTGAGCATGGACTTCGGCTCAAGTCAGGGTCGAACGAAGTTCCTTCGGCTGATTACTGGCGCCGACATCTTGCTCGAGGATTGGACGCCGGGGACGGCCCCTCTCGGGACGGATGCGTTGTCACAGGCTAACGCTGCGCTCGTGCACGTCTCCGTGACGGCAATGGGGCTTGACGGGCCGCGGGCCGGTTGGAAGGTCCCCGATATCGTGGCGAATGCGCTTTGCGGGTCAGCGTCGGTCACCGGCAACGCGGCTTCCGGGCCGATCAACGGCTATGGGAACCAGACGGCTCATACGGTCGGGTTCTACGCGGCGATCTGCGCCCTGGCTGCTTACCGCGCCGCAGAGGCGAGCGGCAAGTATCAGCGCATCGACCTGTCGGGACATGAGGCCCTGGTTTCGTGCACCGAACAGGTACTGATGGAGTGGTTCTTCCCGAACGGCACATGGAACACAGCCATTGCGCCGCGGCAGGGGAGCCTGCACTGGAGCGGCGCCTACGAGGTCTATCCCGGCACGGATGGCCACGGCGTGATGGTTACGGCCGCGTTGCGGTTCGTGGATGTCCTGCTGCCGTGGCTCATCGCGGACGGCGCCGCCCAGGACCTGACGAACAAAGAGAAGTACCCGAACGTGATCGCGATGATCCGCGATCTCCCATACGTGATGAAGGTCATGCGGGAGTGGGTGGCTACGTACACGGGTGAGGACATGTTCTTCGAGGGGCAGAAGCGCCATCAACCGTTTGGGGTGGTGTGGAACATCGAAGAAGCGCTGACGCGTAGCCCGCAGATCGAAGCTCGAAAGTACATCCAGGCTGTGGAACTACCGGACGTCGGGTCCGTCGGCTTCCCCGGTCGACTGTTTCGCACGAGTGTTGATGGAGCCCATCCAACGCCTGCGGTGGAGCAGGAAACGGTTGAATGGGACACCCGCTGGCCATCGCCAGAAACGCGCGATGCACCGGACTCCTCCCGGCCGCTGGAGGGAATCCGCATCCTTGATTTCACCCACGTTCTGGCGGGCCCGTTCGGGACACGGGTGCTCGGCGACCTCGGCGCTGACGTCATCAAGGTCGGAACCGGGGCGCGGAGCGGTGGCGCCAACGCCCCTGAACATCCGTACTACACGATGTGGAACCGCAACAAGCGCAGCGTGACCATCAACATGGGCACGCCAGAAGGGCGCGAGGTGGCACGAAGCCTCGCCGCTCAGTGCGATGTCATCATCGAGAACTTCAGCGCGGGGGTGTTGAAGCGCTGGGGGCTGGATCGCGCCGGCCTGCATGAAACCAACCCGGGTGTGACGGTCATTTCAATGGGCGGGATGGGCCAGGACGGCCCGTGGCAGGGTTTCGTCACCTTCGCACCGACTATTCACGCCCTGACCGGCCTTACCTATCTGACGAACCCGCCCGGCGAGCACTTCCTGGGGTACGGCTTTTCCCTCACCGACCATCTCAGCGGCCTGGCCGGGGCGCTGGCGGCGCTCGAAGGAGTGGCGCACCGAGAACGCACCGGCGAGGGCATCGAGGTTGACCTCTCACAGTACGAGCTCGGGCTCGGGTTGATGGGACCAGCGCTCATCGATTACCTGGCGAACGGCGTGAATCCCGAGCCAGTGGGGAACCGGCATCCGTTTGCGATGTACTCACCGCACGGAATCTACCCTTGCGTTGGCGATGATCACTGGGTGGCTATCGCGGTGCGGGGCGACGACGAATGGAGGCGGTTCAGTGCGCTGGCCGGGGTGGACGACGCGCGCTTCGCGACGCACGCCGGACGCATCGAACACCAGGACGCGCTCGATGCGACGGTCGCGGCGTGGACCCGCGGCCAGGAGGCGGATGACCTCGCGGAGCGTTGCCAGTCCGCGGGGATTGCCGCAGGCGCCGTGCAGAATGCCCGCGATTTGACGGAACGTGACCCGCAACTCGCAGTGCGGGGCTTCTTCGGCTCAGCCGTAGCTGGGCCGTGGGGACAATATGGGATCGACCAGTTCCCGGCGCTGTTCAATGGCGAGCGTCCCGGTGTGTACGAAGGGGTCCACGCGATTGGCGAAGACACCTTCGACGTGGTGACGGCGCTGTTAGAGCTGGACGACGCGGCGACGGCGGACTTGCTCGGCAGCGGCGCCCTGAGCTGACAGCGCGGCGTGGCGAAGGCTCTGCTACGCTTCGAAGCACACTTTTTCGGAGCATGCAGTGACCCTGCGCCTGTTCTCCTCGCTTGGCCGAGAGGTCCGCGAGTTCAAGCCCGTCACGCCCGGGCAGGTCAAGATGTACGTCTGTGGCGTTACGCCCTATGACGTCACCCACCTCGGCCACGCCTTCTCCTACGTTCAGTTCGATACGCTGCGACGCTACCTGGGCTCACAGGGGCTGCAGGTGCGGTACGTACAGAACGTCACGGACATCGACGACGACATGATCATGGTCTCCAAGCGGCAGGGCGGCCGCCCGATCGCCGAAATCCGCGACGAGAACGATGCCATCTTTCGGCGTGACCTCGACCGCCTGAACGTCCTCCGTCCCTCCGCGTATCCCTACGCGACGGACCACATACCGGAGATCATCGAAGCCACGGCGAAACTGATTGAGCGCGGTCACGCCTACGAAGTCGAAGGCGATGTCTTCTTCTCCGCGGAGTCGTTCGAACGGTACGGAGAACTCAACGGGCTCTCACATGCCGACCTCGGCAAACTCGAGAACCCCGAATCGAAGCGTGTTGAGAAGAAGCGCGGCCACCTGGACTTCTTGCTCTGGCAGGTCGTCGATCCCGGAGACCCGAGTTGGCCGAGCCCGTGGGGTCCCGGACGGCCGGGCTGGAGCATCGAGTGCACAGCGATGTCGGTGAAGCACCTCGGGACCCAGATCGACATTCACGGCGGCGGGAGCGACCTGATTTACCCCCACCATGAGAACGAAATCGCCCAGGCCGAGTGTGCGTACGGTCCAGCGCCGTTCTGTGGGTGGTGGATGCACAACGGCATGCTCCAGCTCGAAGGCGTGAAGATGAGCAAGTCGCTTGGCAACCTCGTGCTCGCCAGAAACTTGATGGAGACGTACGAACCGGACCACCTTCGCCTCTACCTCTTGAATCATCACCTCCGCGAGGACGCCAACTTCGTTCACGGAGATATGGAGCACGTCGCGCCCCAGTACGGACACCTCAAAACGGCGGCCACGTCAGAAGCGGCCGGCGGCGCTGTGGAACCCGGACACCCGCTCCTGCGGTCTTTCCAGGAAGCGATGGACGACGACTTCAACGTCCCCGGGGCCCTGCACCGGCTGGAACAGGCGGCCGAACGGGTGAATCACGGCTCTGGCGGCGATGGGGAAGCGCCTGCGCTGAGGCAAGCGCTCAACACGCTCGGCTTCGGCTTCGCCGGGGCGCGTGGACCGGCGACTGGTGACCTCAATCCCTGACAGCGCGCGGAGCCGTCAGGCGAGCCCGGCCCAGCGCAAGACAGATTCCGTGTCGGCACCGAGTTCGGGGGCGGCAGCGCCTACCGCTCCCGGCGTCTCGCTAAAAGCGATGTGCATGCCGACGACTCGCTGTTTCCCGAATGCTGGATGGTCCTGTTCCACCAGGTAGTCGTTGGCCCAGACCTGCTCCTCGGCTGTCATGGCGGCATAGTCGTGGACGAGCGCCGCCGGAACATCGGCATCACGCAGGCGCGCCAGCCAGTGTTCCGACGTGTTCGAGGAGAACGCCGCTTCCAGCAGCGACTGCAGTTCGGCGCGGTTTACGTAGCGCGGATAGCCGCGGGCGAACTTCGGATCATCGGCGAGGTGACCGACTTCCAGGGCTGAAGCGATGCGCGGCCAGAACTTCTGATCGATGCCCACGATCATGATCCAGGCCCCGTCAGAACACTGGTAATGGCCAACCGTTGGGGACGCGCGGAAGTCGCGGACGTGCTCCTCCCCGAAATGGAGGTAGTGAAGGATCTCAGGCGCCTGCAGGGCGATCTGGGTGCCGAGCAGCGAGACTTCCACGCGTTGCCCGATCCCCGTCCGTTCACGGACGAAGAGCGCCGTCATGATGCCGAGGGCGAGGTTCATGGCCCCGGATTGGTCCGCGATGCCGGGATAGGGGATTTCCGGCCTGAAGCCCGGCCCGCCACCGCTATGCTGCGCGAAGCCGCTGAAGGCCTGGGCAATCTGGTCAAACGAGGGGAGAGTCGCCATGGCGCCCCGCGTTCCCCAGCCGGTGGCCTGGGCATAGATAACGCCGGCATTGACTGCCCGAAAGTCCTCATAGCCGAGGCCCCACGCTTCCATCGTCCCGGGGCGGAAGTTCTCTACGACGACGTCGGCTTTTTCTCCCAGACGGAGAGCGAGCTCCCGCTGAGCGGTGTCTCGAAGGTCGAGCGTGATGGACTGCTTGCCCCGGTTCAAAGATTCCCAGAAGGCGCTGAAACCATCCGGTTCCTTCCACATGCGGCGCCCGAAATCACCGCCGTTCGGGTCTTCGACCTTGATGACGTGCGCGCCAAAATCGGCGAGCAACATCGTCGCGAACGGGCCTTGTTGATAGCGGGTGAAATCGAGGACGGTGATACCTTCGAGCGGCTTCGGCATGTCGCGGAGTTTACGCATGCCGCAGGGTGTCCGGGCTAGCTAAGCGTTCACTCAGTTGTCACTGATGTCACTCAACGAGGGTTGTGTGCCGCCGCCGGGTGCAGGCCGTGGGCTGCACATGCCTTATCCCGAATCTGGAACGGCGCCTGGCGACGCCGAGGAGGCCGCGCCAAAGGTCGTCCACTTTCCTCGTGGAAAGCCCGCGTATTCCGGGTGGTTGCCACCGAATCGCAACAATTTACGTGGCCGCGGCTGTCACGCGACAGAAAAACGTCCGATAGAAGGATCGAGATGAATCTGACTTCCGACCGAAAGGTGCGTGAAGACTGGCTGATCGCGTCTATGTTCGCGGCCGGCGCAGTCTCGTTCACCGTCGCGTTCTTCCTGCAGACCATCAACGAGCCGTTCGCCCTCGGTTGCGTCGTCCTCGTCACCGCGTTGTGCGAAGCGCTCTCAGTGAAGCTCTACTTCGACGGCCGAGTTTCGATCAGTTTCATCGGCACGCTGCTTTCCGCAATCCTGTTTGGTCCCCTTGGTGGTGTCCTGGCCGCGGCTTCGGTCGCTATGACTGGCTACTTCACTGCCAGCCGCAACCCCCGAAAGCTCGTATTCAACTTCGGGCATGAGACATTTTCGGCGTTTCTTGCGGGCAGCTTCCTCTCACTCGCGGGGTTGTCCGGGACAGTGCACGACTTCCACCGCCCGCTGGGCACGCTCATCGGCGGCATCAGCGGGGCGGCGATCCTCTTCACGGTTGATGCGTGGTCCGTCTCGGCGATTATGGCGGTTACGTCTGGCCGGTCGATGCGCACGAGCTACCGAGACAACTTCGCGTGGCTGCTGCCCCACTACCTCGTACTGGGCGTCGTAGCGGGCGGGTTGGCGGTGATTTACACCCAGCTCGGGATCACGGCCATCCTGGTGATGGCGTTGCCGCTGGTTATGAGCCGGTACTCCATCTCCCAGTTCGTGGAGCGGACCCGCGAGAACGTTCTGCGGTTGGAGCGGTCAAACGAACAACTCCAGCATGCCTACGTGGAGATCCGGGACATGTCCGAGGAGCTCCGCGACGCGTACACCGGCACCCTGGAGTCGCTGGTGACCGCGCTGGACGTGCGCGACCAGGAGACCCGGGGCCATTCGGTGCGCGTCGCGCAGCATTCGCTGGATATGGCGCGGATGCTGGGCATCAAGGACGAAGAAGAACTGCTGACGGTTTACCGCGGCGCCCTGATGCACGACGTCGGCAAGATTGGTGTGCCCGACGCCATCCTGCTGAAGCCGGCGAAGCTGACGGAAGAAGAATGGGAGTTCATGCGGCGGCACCCCGCCCTGGGCTACCGAATCCTTGCACAGGTCCCGTACCTGCGGCCGGCGGCGAAGATCGTGCTCGCCCACCACGAGCGCTGGGACGGCGATGGATACCCGCGACGGTTGAAGGCGGACGACATTCCCCTCGGGGCGCGGATCTTCGCGATCTGCGACACCTATGATGCGATCATCTCTGACCGGCCGTACCGGCAGGGCCAATCGCCAGACGCGGCCCTAGCTGAGATACTTCGATGCTCAGGGACGCAATTCGATCCAAAGGTTGTCGAGGCCTTCGAAGCAGCGTTCCCACGGTGGCGGGAAGAGGAACACGGGACTGCCAGAAAGCCCCTGTATCTCCCTGCCTGGAGGCAGGACAGCGATGCGCCAGGAAGAGCGGCGGGCTAGGACGCGGGCCGTGCTTTTGCGCGCGGCCGCGTCGACGTTCGCCGAACGCGGTTACGACGGTGCGTCGGTGGACGCCATCGCCGCTTCGGTTGGCCTTTCGAAGGGCGCCGTGTATGCGCATTTCCCATCGAAGTTGGACCTCTACCTGGAAGTGGTGAGCGGCCTGCTCGGGCAGGCGGAATGGCGGTTGGAGCGCGTGGCCGTGAGTCTCCGAGCGGGGGCCGGACCGCTCGAAGCATCCCGGCAGTACCTTGGCCTTGGGGGAGATGCGCAGCACGCGGCGCTCATGAGCGAACTGTGGCGCACAGCCGCGATCGAACCCGGAATCCGTACGATAGTGGAGCGTTTCATCGCCGAGCGGCTGGGTGTGTTATCCAGGATGGCCATCGAGCGCGGGATGACGCCGGCGGCCGCGCTGGACTTCGCGGAGTCAGTCGCGCGTTTGATCGACGCGGACATGCTGTACCGGAGAATCGGGGAAAACATCGGGCCGCTCGCGGAGAGTTCCTGAGGCGGGGCGACAGACCTTGAAGACACAATGAAGGCGGGCCGTAAGGCCCGCCTTCATCGTTTTGGGTTGGCCCCTGTTACCAGCTGATCGTCATTGCAGGAACTGCCGCGGAAACGACAGCAACTGCGGCGAGCGCGCCGAGAACGAGGAGCGTCCGGAGCTTGGCCATTGAAGGCACCTCCCGCTTCTCTATCGATCAACGTTTGCCGACCGACCGGTATTTAATACCTTCCGTGGATGAACGGTGTCAAGATGGTAGCTATTCATATTCTGGTGGCCAGATTCACAACGAAATGTAAAATTCCTCTTAGCAGTTGCTAAACACCGTTGGGCGTTTCGCGACGGTGCAGACTGAGCCCGAGCTGAAGTTCCTCGATCACGGCTTCGGCGAGCACCCGGTCCTGGTCATCGGGCATTGCCCCGCGCCAGGTGGCCATGGCCAGTTCCGCTACCTTGTTCGCTCCGAGCCGCTGCTCCGCATCGGCCAGATCCTCAGAGCGGGCCGCCTGGTGGAGCACGATGCGTTCGCGCAGGATCTCCCGCACTTTCTGCTGTGCGGCGGTGCGGGCTTCGTTTTCGCTCAGGGGCGGTA
>CAZKZR010000059.1:0-10668 GCA_964557245.1 uncultured Anaerolineaceae bacterium
CGAAAGGCGGGATTCGCGCGATGACCAAGTCGATCGCCGTGCACTGCCGGGCGAAGGGATACGGGATTCGCTGCAACTCCATTCACCCTGGCAGCATCGACACCCCGATGGTCCATGCAGCGCTGGAGAATACGCGCGGCCTCAGGATGGCCGATGCGAAGGACCCCGGGGCCTTGCGCAAAACGTTGGGGCTCGGCGAACCGAGCGATGTAGCAAACATGGTGGTGTTTCTCGCGTCCGACGAGTCCAAGCACATCAACGGCGCGGAACTCGTCATCGATAACGGCGACACCATTGTCTGAACCACAGTCGCTGACCGTCAGCGCGATTGGAGTCGAGAATGACCATCACCGGACTGGTCCACGTGAACATCAACTGCAGCGACTTCGAACGATCGGAAGCGTTCTATGGCCTCCTGGGCTTCGAGCGATTGATGGATGTCGCGCCGACAACTTCTCCAGAGGTTGCGGCAGCGGTGGGGATGCCTCCCTACGAGGTGAAGGGCGCGCTGATGATGTTGCGCACGGGCAACCAGCCTGTGGTCATCGACCTGTTGGAGTGGCGCAGCCCCAGGGACGAGGAACCCCCTTACGCCCATCTCTACCACCTCGGAATCGCTCGAATCGCGTTTGCGACGAGTGACCTCGACGGCGAAGTGCAGCGGCTGAAGGACAACGGAGTGCGGTTCCTGTCCGAGCCCGCAACGGTGACACTGCCCGGAGCCACCGCGAGTTCACGGTTCGTGTGCTTCTTTGATCCTGATGGAACGGTGCTGGAGCTGGTTGAGAGTCGCTAGGCTGAGGCACTATGCCTAGGGCGCTTCGACGGTCACAGGGCAGACTCGGCTTGGCGGGTGGCTCTTGCTTGGTCGCTCAGTTCACGATCCGCTTACTGCCGTGCGCGGTACAAGTGTGCGGCCCTGACGGATTGTCAGAAGACTTCGAACAGGTTGAACTTCGGTCCGTCTTTGCAGCAGAGCTTGACCCCGTGGTGCTTGGTGAAGATGCCGCAGCCGTAGCACATCCCCCAGCCGCAGGGCATGTTCTCTTCCATCAAGATTTCCGGGAACTGGCGGCGGCCGTTGTTGCGGAGGACATCGGCGAGGGATTGGAACATGGGGTTCGGGCCACAGGAGTAGATGCGGTTGGCCCACTCCTGGTACTTGCCCAGGTGCTGCGTGACGAAGCCCTTTGGACCGGCTGAGCCGTCCTCGGTGACCACCACGTACTCCACTTCCTTCGGCCATTCGCTGGCAGCGAGGAGGTGGCGTTCGCTCCGTCCTCCCATCATGGCGACAACCTGGTGGCCAGCGCGGATAGCGCGTTCGGCGGTGTCGACGAGCGGGGCGATTCCGACGCCGCCGCCGATGAGCAGCAAATTCGCCGGTGTGTCCGGGAAGGTGAAGCCGTTGCCGAGCGGCCCGTAGATACGCACGGCGGTACCCGGCGGCTGTTCGCTCAGCCAGCGAGTGCCTTTGCCTACAACGGCGTAGAGCAGCGCAAACCGGTCGCCATCGATTTTGTAGTAGCTGAAGGCGCGGGCGAACAGCGGGTCGGCGCCGTCGGGGCTGCAGTGCACCATCACGAACTGCCCGGCTTCGACGCCGCGAGTGAGCGACGGCCCGTGGAACCAGGTGATGAACGCGCCATCCCAGGCCCGCTCGGTGGAGATGATGCGGGTCTCTTCGATGTTCACTCGACGTACTCGCGCAACGTCGCGACTTCGTATTCGGATGCGGTGACCAACGCGGTGACGGCTGCGCGGGCGGTATCAATCGAAGTGAAGCAGGGGATGCGCTTCTCCGCGGCGGCACGGCGGATGTGGAAGCCGTCTCGAAGGGAACCGGTGTAGCGGTTCTCAGACGTGTTGATCACGCACTGCACCGAGCCGTCCATGATGATGTCGACCACGTTCGGGTGTTCGCCGCTGAGCACCTTGGTGACCGGCGTGACTTCGATGTTCAGCGCTTCGACCATCTTGCTCGTGCCTTCAGTGGCGTAGATGCGATAGCCCGCCTCGTGCAGCTTGTGGATAAGCGGCAGAGCATCAGCCTTCGTCCCATCGCTGATGCTGAGGAGGACACTCGCGCGAGGCTTGAGGGCCATATCAGCGGCCATGAGGGTCTTGGCCAGCGCGGGTTCGAAGGCGCGGTCCACGCCCATCACCTCGCCGGTGCTCTTCATTTCTGGTCCGAGGTAGGTGTCGACGCCAGTTAGTTTCGACATGGAGAAGACTGGCGCCTTGATGGCGACGAGGTTGCGTTCGGGCCAGAGCCCACCGGGGAAGCCCTGGTCTTTGATCTTGCGGCCGAGCATCGCGCTGACGGCGAGCTGGACCATCGGCACGCCGGTGACCTTGGAGAGGAACGGGACCGTGCGGCTGGCGCGCGGGTTCACTTCCAGGACGAACACGCGGGGGCCTTCGCCCGGCACCCGCGGGAGGACCACGTACTGGATGTTCGTCAGGCCGATCGCGCCCATCCCGAGGACGATGCGCTGGGTGTAGTCCACCAGCGTGGCCCGCTCTTCTTCATCGAGGTGGACCGGCGGGTAGACCGCCATCGAGTCGCCGGAGTGGACGCCGGCCTTTTCGATGTGCTCCATGATCCCGGGGATGAGGACGGTTTCGCCGTCGCAAATGGCGTCCACTTCGACTTCCGCCCCGTCGAGGAACTTATCGATGAGTATCGGCTTGCCCTGCGCCACTTCGGCTGCCTGCGCGACGAACGTCACGAGCTCGGTCGCGTTCTGGACGATTTCCATGGCACGCCCGCCGAGCACATACGAAGGCCGTACAAGCACCGGATAGCCGATGGTCTGCGCCGTCTTCATCGCTTCTTCGAGGGTGAGGATGGCCGCTCCCGGAGGCTGCGGGATGCCGAGATCCTGGAGGAACCGTTCGAACAGCCGGCGGTCCTCCGCGGTGTCGATGGTTTCGGCGCTGGAGCCGATGATGGGCAGCCCGGCGCGGCGCAGCGGCCCGGCGAGGTTGATCGCCGTCTGACCGCCGAACTGGACGATGCTCGCGGGCGGTTCATCGCCGGAGCCGGTTTCGTTTTCGATGATGTCGCGGACGCCTTCTTCGTCGAGTGGTTCGAAGTAGAGGCGGTCGGAGGTATCGAAGTCCGTAGAGACGGTTTCCGGGTTGGAGTTCGCCATGATGCTGCGGATGCCGGCATCCTGCAGCGCCCACGCGGCATGGACGCTGGCGTAGTCGAACTCGATGCCCTGGCCAATCCGGATGGGGCCGCTTCCGATGACGATTGCGGCCGCCCTTTCGTCCGCGATGGCTTCGTTCTCGGTTTCGTACGTGCTGTAGAAGTAGGGCGTGGCTGCGTCGAACTCGGCCGCGCAGGTATCGACCATCTTGTAGACGGGCCGGATGTTCCATTCGTGCCGGAGCGCGCGAATCTGCTCAGGGAGCCTGTCCGCCAGCTGGCCCACCATCTCATCGCTGAAGCCCAGGCGTTTTGCCTCGCGCAGGAGGTCGGGCTGGAGCGTTTCGTTCAGCAGCCGTTTTTCCATGGTGACAATGTTGTGCAGGCGCTCGGTGAACCAGGGATCGATCGCTGTTTGGCGCGAGAGGTCGAACGGATTCGCACCGCGGCGAAGGGCCGCCATCACGGCCCACAGGCGCTCGTCGGTGGCATGCAGAGGAAATTCGGAGCCGTTGCGCCACTCGGGTTTCTCCCAGAGCAGGCTGTGCCCGCCGACTTCCAGCGAGCGGACGGCCTTGTTGAGGGCGGCTTCGAAGCTGCGGTCGATGGCCATGACCTCGCCGGTGGCCTTCATCTGGGTGCCGAGCTGCCGCTCTCCGAGCGCGAACTTATCGAACGGCCAGCGTGGAATTTTGACCACGCAGTAGTCGAGCGCGGGCTCGAATGCGGCGGTGGTCTTCTGGGTGACGGCGTTCGGTATCTGGTCGAGGGTCTTGCCGCAGGCGATCTTCGCGGCCACGCGAGCAATCGGGTAGCCGGTGGCCTTTGAGGCGAGGGCCGACGATCGGGATACGCGGGGGTTCACTTCGATGACGTAGTAGGGGAGCGGCGCATAGGGGTCGCCCGGCCATTCGGTGATGTCTTTGCGGGGCGCAAGGGAAAACTGGACGTTGCAGCCGCCTTCGATGCCGAGCTCATCGATGATGCGCAGGGCGGCGGAGCGCAGCATCTGATAGTCCTTGTCGCTGAGTGTTTGCGATGGGGCGACGACGATGGAGTCGCCGGTGTGGACGCCCATCGGGTCGAAGTTCTCCATGTTGCAGATGGTGATGCAGTTGCCGGCGCCGTCCCGCATCACCTCGTACTCGACCTCTTTCCACCCGAGGAGGTTCTTCTCGACGAGGACCTGGGTAATTGGACTGGCGGCGAGGCCGCTGGCCGCGGTGGCGCGCAGTTGCTCCATGGTGAAGGCCATGCCGCCGCCCGTGCCGCCGAGGGTGTAGGCGGGCCTGATGACAACCGGGAGGCCGATCTGTTCGGCGGCGGCGATGCACTCCTCGAGCGTGTGGCAGATCTCGCTCTCGAGAACGGGCTCACCCAGCTTCGCCAGCATGTCGCGAAAGAGCTCCCGGTCTTCCGCGCGGCGAATGCCTTCGAGGGGTGTACCGAGCATCCGGACGTTGTATTTCTCAAGGATGCCCGCTTTGGCCAGTTCGACGGCGAGGTTCAGGCCAGTCTGGCCACCCATCGTTGGAAGCAGCCCCTCCGGCCGTTCCCGGGCGATGATGCGTTCGACCACGGGGACCGTGAGCGGTTCGATGTAGACCGCGTCGGCGATGTCCAGGTCGGTCATGATGGTGGCCGGGTTGGAATTGACGAGGATGCTGCGGACGCCTTCTTCGCGCATGGCCTTGCAGGCCTGGGTGCCGGCGTAATCGAATTCGGCGGCCTGCCCGATGACAATCGGTCCGGAGCCAATGATGAGCACGCTGGCTGGCTTCACGCGGGTCCTCCGTGGGTGTTGAGTGCCTGACGGGCGCACCGGAGCGCGGCCCGCGGCGGCGGGTCAGAGGGATTCGGCGATCTCACCTGCTACCTCCGGTTCGTCCGGCCGGGCCGCAGCGCGCCGGCGAGAGAACGGCGCACTGGCCGAAGGGCGAAGACGAACAGGAGGAGTGGTCCGAGCATGAAAATCGGCGGACCGGCTGCAAGAAAGATCCACGCTTCCATTGCCCCAATGCCGGCGCCGAGCAAAAGGGGCGTCCGAAAGTGGTCCAGTTGCTTCCGGTCGTCACGAAGGAGGAGCAGGCCGAGAAGGAAGGCGAAGAGGGCGGAGATGGCCAGCGTTCCGGCGAACGCGCGAGCGAGGACCGTCCCTGCATCTCCGCGCGAAAGGTCGGAATCAACGAAGGAAGCCACGAGGAAGACAACAGCCATAACCAGCAACGCCATGCCGCCCGCGAACAGCACGTCCGGCACGGTCGTGGCTGGTTTGCGAGGGCGCAGAGGCGCGTTGTTGCGGCGCCTTCCGGCTTCCGTCATGCGGCGATCTCCAACAGTGGTTTCCACTTCAGAGTGGCAACTCGAACGTCATGGTTGGGTTGCGGAGCGGCACCATGGCGCCGATGCCCGAGAGGAAGCTGAGCGCCGGCTCGTTGCCTTCTGGCAGGCGACCGCGGATGCGGCGATAGCCGTGCTCACGGGCGAATTCCAGGACTGCATCCGCGAGGTCGGTAGCCAGCCCCCGCCGGCGATGGTCGGGGAGCACCCAGACGCCGAGGAGTCCCGTGTTCGCTTCAGCCGTATCGAAATCGAGCGAGCCGAAGGCGACTGGGATGCTTCCATCGTAAGCGACGAAGAGTGCGCCATCGTCTCCGAGGCGCTTTATCCACTTGCGGACGTAGTCGCCGTCGAACGGGCCCTGGAGCCCGACGTTCTCTTTTCCCATGCCGCGAAGGATGGCGGCCACGCCTTCGGCATCGGTGGGTGTGGCCTTACGGATTTCGGTTGCGCGAGTCATCGAACCCCTCCACGAACTGTTGCCATCATCTCGACGAAGCGGTCAAAGATGTAGGCGTTATCAAGCGGTCCCGGGCAGGCTTCGGAATGATACTGGATGGTCATCAGTGGTTCGTTCCGCATCGCGATTCCCTCCACTGTCTGATCGTTGAGGTTGAGGTGTGAGACGTAAGCCGAGGCGTTCAGCCCCGAAGGATCGACCGCGTACCCGTGATTCTGCGCGGTGATTGTGACCTTGCCTGTCGCCAGGTCTTGCACCGGGTGGTTGCCCCCGCGATGGCCGAACGGAAGTTTGAACGTCCCGGCCCCCAGCGCTCGGGCCGCGACCTGGTGGCCCAGGCAGATGCCAAGGACTGGCGCCTTGCCGATCAGCTTGCCGACCTCGACGACCATCGAATCGAGCAACCGAGGGTCCCCCGGGCCAGGGGAGAGCACAATGCCATCGGGCGAGAGGGCGAGGAGGTCTTCTGCTGGTGTGTGAGCGGGGAAGACGCGCACGGAGCAGCCGCGAGCCTCCAGCGAGCGCATGATGTTCCGCTTCACGCCGCCATCGAGCAGCGCGACCTTGTGCCGCGCCTCCCCGGGCGGGACGTTCCAATCGAAAACGTGGCCCGTCGTGACCGAATCCACCCAGTTCACGTCGTCGTACCCGGCGAAGCCGCGAAGCCGGGACATGGCCTGTTCGGCCGTTTCGGTGGTGGTGATTGTGCCGGGCATCACCCCGGACATACGGATGCGGCGGGTAACGGCCCTCGTATCGACCCCCTCAATCGCCACAACTCCACGCTCGGCAAGGAAGCCGCGCAGCGTTTGCTGCGAGCGCAGGTGGCTGGCGTACAGAGCGGCCTCGCGGACGATCAGGCCGGTGGGCTGGATGCGGGCGGATTCTTCAACACGGTCATCGATGCCGTAGTTGCCGATCAACGGGTAGGTGAGTACCAGCAACTGGCCGGCGTACGAAGGGTCAGTGAGCATCTCCTGGTAGCCGGTCATGGAAGTGTTGAACACCACTTCACCGTCAGTGAAACCGGGCGCGCCGATGCTGCGGCCGGGGAAAACCGATCCATCGGCGAGGACGAGGAGGGCATCAGACATGGGCAGCCTCCAGTTCGAATTCGAGGGCGCCATCGACGATAACCGCGCGGACGGCGCCAACCAGTTCCATTCCGGCCAGGGGTGTGTTCCGCCCTTTTGAAGCGAAGCGTTGGGGCTCCACGGTCCAACGGTGGCCGGGGTCGATCACCGTGATGTCGGTAGTACCCGGCTGCAGCTTCCCCGCGAGGTCCGGGAAGCGAAACACGGAAGCCGGACCGCTCGTCAGGGCGCGCAACGTTGCAGTGACTTCCAGTTCGCCCCGATCGACAAGGGTCATCAGTGAGCCCATTGCCGTCTCGATGCAGCTGATGCCGAAGGCGGCGTCATCGAATTCGCAAAGCTTGTCTTCGATGGCGTGCGGGGCGTGATCCGTCGCGATGGCGTCCACGATCCCGCTGTTCACACCCGCGATCAGCGCCTTGCGGTCAGTCTCCGTGCGGAGTGGCGGGTTGATCTTCGCGTTCGTGTCGTAAGCGGCTTCGCGGCTGTTGCCGAATACGCTCTCTTCCGTCAGGAAGAGGTGGCTCGGGGTGACTTCGCAGGTCACGGGCAGGCCTCGCCGTTTCGCCTCGGCCACCAACTCCAGGCCGCGCGCCGTGGTGACATGCGCGATGTGCAGGCGGGCCCCGGTGGCTTCGCAGAGGGCTAGGTTGCGCGCGATGGCCGTTGTTTCGGCTGCTTCGGGTTGGCCGGGGAGTCCGAGCCGCTCGCTCACACGTCCCTCGTTCATGGCGCCGCCGTGGCTCAACTCCGGGTCGTCGCAATGTTCCGAGAGTGGCAGTCCGAGGGCCGCAGCCAGTTCCATGGCGTTTCGCATGAGCCGGGCGTTTGCGACCGGGCTGCCATCGTCACTGAGGGCGACGCAGCCGCCCGCGGCGAGTTCGGCCAACTCGGCGAGCTCCTTGCCCGCCCGCCCGCGTGTCACGCAGCCGATGGGCAGCACGCGGACGCGCGCGTCACGCTGGATGCGCTCCTGGAGGGCGCGCAGCACGTCGGCCGCGTCGGGCGCGGGGCTGGTGTTCGGCATGGCGCAGACGGTCGTGAATCCACCGCGAAGCGCCGCAAGTGTCTCCGTTGCGATGGTGCCCTTCTGCTCGAATCCGGGTTCGCGCAGGTGGGTGTGCAGGTCGATGAATCCCGGGCTCACCAGGCAACCGCGGGCGTCGAGGACGCGTGCCCCGGATGCTTCGATGCCCGGTGCGATGCGTTCGACGGCGCCGCCGGCCACGAGGACGTCTGCAACGGAATCAAACCCGGAGGAAGCATCGAACACGCGGCCGCCGTGGATAAGGAGTGTCTCGCTCATGCGTGCCTCGCGGTCGCCATCAGGAACAAGATGGCCATGCGGACAGCGACGCCGTTCGCGACCTGCTCTTCGATGACCGAAGCCATTCCGTGGGCCACCTCCGGAGAAATCTCGATGCCTTCGTTCATGGGGCCGGGGTGCATGACCAGCGCGCCCGGCCGGGCGAGGCCGAGCCGGCGAGCGTTGACCTGGTAGCCGGCGATGTATTCGCGCAGAGACGGGATGAGCCCCTTATCCTGGCGTTCCTTCTGCATCCGAAGAGCCATGACCACGTCCGCACCGGCGACGGCCTCATCCATGTTCGAAGTCACGGTGCACCGGCCCAACTCGCTGGTCTGCGAGGCGAGCGTCTTTGGGAGCAACGTCGCGGGACCGCAGAGGGTGACGTCCGCGCCCGCCGAAAGCAGCGTCCAGAGATTCGAACGTGTCACGCGGCTGTGGAGGACATCGCCGACGATGACGACCTTCTTGCCTGCGAGGTCGCCGACGTGGCGCCGCATCGTGAACAGGTCCAGCAGTGCCTGCGTGGGGTGGGCGTGGGTGCCGTCGCCGCCATTGATGATGCCGGCCGAAGTGTGTCTCGCCGCAAGATACGGCGCGCCGGATTTCCCGTGCCGCATGACCACGAGGTCGGCGCCGATAGCTTCGAGCGTCCGCACAGTGTCGATCAGCGTCTCGCCTTTTTCCACGGAGCTGCCGGAAGCGGTGAGGTTGACGACATCGGCGCCGAGAGCCTTCGCTGCGACTTCGAAACTGGCGCGCGTTCGGGTCGACTGCTCATAGAACAGGGTGATGACCGTGACGCCGCGAAGCGTGGCCACCTTCGCGACCGGACGGCTGCGAACTTCACGCATGCCGTCGGCAGTTTCCATAACGAGGTTCACTTCAGCCTGGCTGAGCGTGTCGGTTTCGTGCAGGTCCTTGCGCGTCCAGGCGGTCGCTTCGCTCGCGATGACCGGCGCTTCGGGGTTCCGGAGTTCAAGCATGAGCGGCCTCCTCACCGAAGACGTACACCGCGTCTTCGCCATCGACTTCGCGAAGGTGGACGCGGACCTTTTGGACCAGCGCCGTCGGGATGTTCTTGCCCACGAAGTCGGGCCGGATCGGTAGCTCGCGATGTCCCCGGTCGATGAGGACCGCGAGACGGACGCGGGCGGGCCGCCCGAAGTCGAGAAGCGCGTCCAGGGCCGCTCGGATGCTGCGGCCGGTGAAAAGCACGTCATCGACAAGGACGACGGTCGCGCCGTCGATTGAGACGGGTATTTCGCTGGGACGGATGGGTGGCGGGGCTGAGCGGCGCGTTACATCGTCGCGGTAGAGGCCGATGTCGAGTGCTCCAACCG
The DNA here is from genome assembly GCA_964557245.1 of uncultured Anaerolineaceae bacterium. Lineage (GTDB taxonomy): Bacteria > Chloroflexota > Dehalococcoidia > Tepidiformales > Tepidiformaceae > Amarobacter. Next base: position 9,701 of record CAZKZR010000059.1, read on the forward strand.
GGACGGCTACGCCCTCGAATTCCCTGATGGCTTCGGCGAGGCGCCGGGCGAGCGGGTAGCCGCGAGAGAGCAGGCCAACGATGACGAGGCCTTCGGTTCCGCGGTTGTTTTCGACGATTTCGTGGCCGAGGCGGCGGAGCGTCCGCGCGACTTCATCAGGGCCGAGATACGGGGCTGGAGTCATGAAAAACGCCTCCCCCGGAGGTCGGGACAGGCGCACGCGCAGAGATACGTGCCGGGCATACCGGCGCCTCCTCCCTTGGCAGCCTCACGGGACCACCTTAAAGGGTTTCAATGAGAATAGCCGGGCGTTAAACGGCGGGCAATGTAGTTAACCGTAACGGAGGCGTGGGTATACTCCCCGGTAAGTCAACCGCCCGCGCACCCGGCGAAGACCCGACAGCTGGAGCCTTCGTGAGTTCAACACCGACCAGCCCCGGCGGCCGAGAGGCCGAGGTTCGCGAACGCATCTTCGTGAGCGCGCTGCGGCATTTCTCGCAGAAGGGCTTCGCGGCCACCTCCCTGCGCGAAGTTTCAGAAGACGCCCAGACGACGAAGCCGATGATCTACTACTACTTCGGCTCAAAAGAGGGCCTGTACGCGAGCATCGTCCGCCAGATCATGGAAGAAATGGCCGAGAGCATCCGCTCCCATCTGCCGGCCGAGGCGCCGGTTGAAGAGCAAGTGATGGCGTTCTGCGAGAGCTACCTCGATCACTTCTTGCAGCAGGAAGAGATCATCGCGCTGGTGCTGCGCGAGGTGTTCGGGCTTGGCGGCGTGCCGATGGCCGAGTTCTCTCAGGCCCTGGGGGAGCGGGTGCGGCATCCCCTCGATGGGATCCTGGCCCGGGGAATGGAAACGTCAGTCCTTCGGCGGGACGGGGTGGCGACCTGCGCGACGGCGATCACCGGGATCCTGAACATGTTCATCCTTGCCCACGTGTTCGGTGGGGCGGACATCGATAAGGC
>CAZKZR010000060.1:0-10640 GCA_964557245.1 uncultured Anaerolineaceae bacterium
GGTGGAACGCAACAAAGCCCTTCCGGTGTCCCGGAAGGGCTTTGTTGGGGGGGCGCTCATGAATTACGGGATTGACGCCGGCACGGACGTTATGTCCGTCGCCTCACCTTACGTCGAGAGCCCGCGATAAGTGGGTCAACCACGGGGCCGGCCGTTACATAGAAGCCTCAGGCCGCGAGAAGACGGTTGAAGAACTCGCGATACCCCTGCAGCGCAACCCGCAGGTCTTCGGTAGTCACGTCCTCGCCGCGCGCCCAGCGTGATTCCAGGGAAGAACGCCGATCGGCGAACTCTTTGGCCACGCGCTGCATCACGTCGGCAACCAATTCGTCGGCGGACTGAACGGCCTCTCTCGGTGCATCAACGAAGCTCGCCTGGTATTCCGTCCAGCGGTCTCGCAGCTGGGCGGCATCGGACTCGGAAAGCAACGGCACGTCAGGCTGCGTCGCGTCAGTCGGACCGGCCTCGCGGCTCGTCGCGATTTCCGCCGTGGAAGAAGCTGGCTGCCCGAGCCCTGCGGTGCCCGAGCGCTCGTCGACCGTATGGCTGCTGGAAGCGCGAGCGCTTTCGCGTGCGACAGCAGTGGCGCCACTGCTGCGTTCTCTCCCGTCGTTGGCGTCGGGCTTGAACGGGTCAACGTGCTCTCGCCCCTCGAACTCGGGACGGTCACTCAACGGCCTGTTCGCGCGCTCGCGTTCGGCCTCAGCTGGAAACGGGGTTCGTTGGACGGGGTCTTGGTCTGGCATAGCTGCGCCTCCTGGTCCACCAAACGTACGCGGTGAAGCTGGCGGACAACTAAAGGAGCGCCCGACAGCCGTTGCGAATCCATCGCTGCAAACGAAGGACCCCGAGCCGGTCGGCTCGGGGCCCTCCGCTGCTTGCGGACGGTGAGGTCTAGTAGATATCCGCGTAGAGAGTGTCGAGATAGTACCCACCGACGTAGATGTCCAGGGCCAGTTCGCCCGAGTAGTTGGCGTAGGGCAAGACGTCGTAGTACGAGCCGTTGGCTGAAGCGCTGAAGTTCGAGGTGTACTGGTATTCGCCAACGAACCAGACCTCGACTGACACGGCCTGGCTGGTCACCTGGTTGAGCTGGAACGCAATAGCGATGGCGTAGCCGGCGTACAGGTCCTGATCGCCGTAGGGGCAGCCCACCTGGTGGCAGAACGCCCAGTCCACGACTTCCAGCGCGGGAGCGGGCGGAGGCGGCGGCGGGGTCGCCGGGGCCGGCTTGGTCGGCTGCACTGTCGGCGAAGGCGTGCTCGTTACTGTAACCGTAACGCTCGGGGTCGCGGTCTCCGTCACACCCGGACGGGGCTTCTTGGGCGAGACGGTCGAAGTCGCCGTCACTGTCTCGGTGACGATCGGAGCCGGCGTGCTGCCGCCGAAGTCGATCGGCTGGATGCTGCTGCCGCCTCCGCTCCCGCTCGCCGGAGGTTCCTGTGAATGGCCTCCGCGCACGCCGAACATTGCCAGTAACGTCACGCAGGTCACGCCTGCAGCCGCAACCAGTGCCTTCGCCAGGAGCGGGTTACTGCGCACTTTTTCCCGGGCGCTGCTCAGGACCGGCGGGAGCGAGGCGGCCGCCACCACGGTGTGCTCACCGGTCTGGATGAGTTCGGCGTTGACGCGGGTCGCGCCGGCGTCCATGTCCCAGCCCGGAGAGGCGACGACGGTACCGGCCACGACCGTCTGCTCGCCCGCGACGGCGACCAACGTGGCAGCTGCCGGAAGGCTCGCGGCGAGGTCCGCTATCAATTCGTTCGGATGCTGGTAGCGCCGCTCCGGTGACTTCTCCAGGCATCGCCTGATGGCCGCCGCCAGCCCCGGGTTGGTACCAGCGAGCCGCTCGACAGGGACCGGGGCGGACTCATGCTGCCGCATCATTCCGGTCGCGGTTTCGGCCACGAACGGCAGGCCGCCCGTGGCCAGTTCAAACAGGACGACACCGAGGGAGTACATGTCGGAGCGGACATCCGCGGCGCCATGGTGCTGTTCCGGCGCTGCATAGGCCGCCGTTCCTACGAACATGCCCGGCACTGTCAGCGAGCTGCCATGGCTCAACGTGGCGATGCCAAAGTCCGTGACCTTCGCCGTCCCATCGGGGGCAATGAGAATGTTCCCGGGCTTGATGTCGCGGTGAACGATGTTGCGGCTGCAGGCGGCCGCCAGCGCGTTCGCCACGCCGCTGCCAATGCTGGCCGTCCGATCGTCGCTCATCCGGCCTTCCTGGAGGGTCGCCTCCAGGCTCTTGCCTTCCACGAACTCGGTGACGATGTAAGGCCGGCTCCCGTCGCTCGCGAATTCCAGCACGCGAACCACGTTGGGCGAATCGATAAGGGCGGCCACCGCTGCTTCACGGCGGAACCGTTCGGCATACGAGGGGTCGGACGCCACGTGTTCATGCATCAGTTTGAGGGCCACCACCCGGCCGTCTCGCGTGTTTCGTGCGCGATACACCGAGCCCATGCCCCCGGCGCCGATGCGCTCAAGGAGTTCGTACGGGCCGACGATTGCGAGTGGCTGGTTGTTTGGGCGAGTCATTGGCGAACCCTCAGTGAAGTTGGACTCATCCTCGCCGCCGGCGTGAACCGCTCCTTGACTCGCGTCTGACAACCCCCAAGCGAATGTCTGACAACAGATGCGGGGACCTTGCACTGCTTCGGCCTTGGAGACGGCCCGGCAGGTACAAAACGAAACGCCCCTCTCCCAGACCTGGGAGAGGGGCAGCGGTGGTGGAGCGAACCCGGCGGGTTACTCGACCGCTTCGAAGGTCGCGCCCTCCACACTTCTGGGCGTCACGCTGCTCGCGTTGTAGGCCTGGAAGCGGGAAGAGAAAACGAGCGTGCCGCCGTCGTCCCAGGCCGCGACCTGGATGCGGAAGGTGGTCCCCGCGCTGACCCATCCGCTGATTGTGGAGGTCAGGACGTTCGGGTATCGGTCGTCGTCGTTGCAGCCGACCTGGTAGGGGGCGCCGCGGCTACCCTGCCAGACCGACATGATGGTGTCGTAGTTGCTGCCCTGGGTGCTGATGGTGAGGTAGCCATCGGCGGGCGCGGTGAAGCTATACCAGACGGACTTCTCGAAGATCCCGCCTTCGGGGCAATAGTAGGTCGGCTGGATGGGCGAATCGTCGCTGGTGGTGGCGGTGCGGACGTCGATGCTTTCGCGGAAGTTGGCGCTGTTGATTTCGGTCGGGCTGTCCTGGTCGTCGTTCACAGGGCCGCGCTGAGGGGCCGGGCGAGTAGGCGAAGGGCGAGGGCCGGGATTGGGCTGCGAACCACCGCCGTTCATGAGCAGGCGGAGTGCGCTATCGAGCTGGATGCGGGAACGCGTGATGCCGTTGCGGTCGTCCTCGAGTGGCTTGCCGCCGTTGACGAGGGCGTTGTAGATGTCCCGCACCGAGGCGCCGGGCTTCGCGGAGCGGAGCAGGGTGACCGCGCCGGCCACGTGCGGCGTGGCCATGCTGGTGCCGCTCATGGTGGCCCAGCTTTCGCCGGGGGCGGAGGAAACGATGTCGCTGCCAGGCGCCAGGATGTCGAGCATGTCCGAGCTGTTGGAGAAGTACGAGATTTCGTCCTGCTTGGTGGTGCTGCCGACCGCGATGGCGGAAGAGATGCAACCAGGGGCGCCGAGGCTATCGCTGAACTCTTCGTTGCCGGAGGCGATGAGGACGGCGACGTTGGCGGCCATGAGGGCATCGATTGCGGCCTTCTCAGGACCGTTGTCGGCATCGCAGCTCGCCTGGTCGAAGTACTGGCCGCCGCCGATGCTCATGTTAATCGCGGCGATCTTGTAGGCCTCGTGATTCTCCAGCACCCAGTTCATGGCGGCGATGCGGTCATACACGCTGGAGCGGATGCAATGCTCTTCGCCGGCGCATTCCTTGAGTTCCATGAACACGTTGATGGCGATGACGCCGGCTCCAGGGGCAACGCCTGAGCCGCCGTAGCCGTTGCCGGCGGCGATGCCCGCCACGTGCGTGCCGTGGTCGCACCAGTCCACCTGGCAATTCGCCGCCGCTCCGGGGCCGATCTCGCTGTCTTCTCCGCTGGGGCAGATGGAGTTGGCCCAATCTGTGTTGCTGGAAAAGCACAGCTCTTCGAGCACCCGGTCGCTGAAGAACGGGTGGCTGGTGTCTTGCGCGGTGTCGAGGATGGCGACGCTCCAGCCATTGCCGGTAACGCCCTGGTTGTAGACCGCGGGGCCGCCGATCAGCGGGATGGTCTCATCCAGCGTTGGGCTCGCGAGGCGATTCTCCATCATCGAGACTACGGCCGTGCTGTTTGCGAGGTCCCGGGCGGCCGCTTCGTCCACGCTGACCAGCATCACTGGCAGGCTCGTGGTCCGAGCCACAACGTTCGCGGAGCCCTTCACGCTGGCGATGAGGTTGTCCTGGGCTGCGGCGATCGTGTTTGCCCGGCTCTGCGCGGAAGCGTTCGGAGAAAGTTTCGCCGCCACTTCCACGATGATTTCCGTTTTGCCCTTGCTTGCTACCGCCGCGACCACAGCGTCCCGGCTTGCCTGGTCCTTCGCGGGGTCGATCGGCGCGGCGGCGGAGTACTTTCGCGCTATGAGGCGGCCCCCGCCGGTGCCGATGAGCTCTTCGTCGCTTGAGCGGGAAGCGCCGCTGACGGTACCGACGACGGTCGCCAGCGCGATCACGGCGGCCGCGCCGCCAAAGAGGAACAGGTTTCGCTTGTTTCGTGCCATTGTGGTGTCCCACCTTCTTTGAACTGGGGGCATCGTCGTTTCGCCGAGCCCCCGCTCCTTGACGCGGCCCTGAAACTCGCCTATCCAACGCCTGACAACCGCGGTGTTTCCCGCCGGCACGAGGCGAAATGGCACGACTGCTCATCACTTCCGACTCAGGCGAAAAGCGGTCCCTGCTCCTGGGGCCAGGAGAAACGACCCTTGGTCGGTCAGCCAGCTGCGATGTCGTGCTTGAAGGCGAAGGCGTCTCCAGGAGCCACGCTGTCATCGCTGTGGCGGGCCCGGGTTTCGAAGTCCGCGATGCTGGCAGTAAGAACGGGACACTGGTCAACGGGCAGCGAGTGGAAGGCTCCCGGCCGCTGGTAAACGGCGACCGGCTGACGCTGCCGGGCTGGACCGTGGTCTTCGAGAACGAAGACCAGACTGTGACGAGGTCGTTTTCAGCCGGCGGGGCCGCCCCTGCGCCGATTGGGCAGCGTGTGGTGTTGCGGCCGGAGACGAAGGAGGTCGTCGTGCGGGGCGAGACCATACTGCTCGCGCCCAAGGAATACCTCGCGCTTTCGCTGCTCTACGAACGGGCCGGCAAAATCGTCTCCAAGGAAGACCTCGCCGACCACGTATGGCCGGAGTACAAGGGAGACGTCTCGGACTACAACATCCACCAGGTGCTGAGCCGGCTGCGCAGAGAACTCGAAGAAGACCCCTCCAAGCCGAAAGTGCTCATCACGCGGCCCGGGTTCGGCTACATGCTCGTGCCCTAGCCCGGAGGGATGTGAAACAGGAACACCGCTGCCGGCACGGCGAGCGCCGCGCCGCTCAGCAGCGCGGCGAATCCAGCCCAAAGAACGCGCCGAAGCCGCTTGCGCCGTCCTTTCGCGGGAGGCGGTACCGGCTGCTCGGTTAGTTCGGTCCGTGCTGCCGGAACCGCGCCGGCCTCCATGCGCCCGATCACCACGGTGATGTTGTCTGGCCCGCCGGCCTCGTTCGCCAGTTCAATGAGGCGCTCCGCTGCGTGTTCTGGTTCAAGCTCGCTCACTGCCCGGGCAACAAGTTCGTCCGGAACCGGCCCATGGAGGCCGTCGCTGCACAGCACGAGCGCCTCCCCCTCACGCAGAAGCAGCGGACCGCCGACTTCCGGTGCGACCTGAGGCTCGAACCCAACGGTCCGTGTCACCACGTTCTTCTCCGGATGCGCCTTCAACGCTGATTCCGGCAATCGCCCAGTCCGGACCTGCTCCGCCACCCAGGAGTGGTCATTGCTGACCTGCGTGAGGCTCCCCCGGTGCGAACGATAGATCCGGCTGTCTCCGACATTCGCCCACCAGGCTTCGCGGCCCCGGATAAGCGCACACGCCAATGTAGTGGCGGCCCCTGCCGCGCCCATGGCCTTGCCCTCGTGGTGGATTGCCGCATTCGCTGCTTCGATCGCTTTCTTCAGCGCATCTGGCGGTTCAAGTTCGGCAAGAAGTCCGCCCAACTCGCCGGCCACCAGTTCGATGGTCCGCTGACTCGCCCACTCTCCCCGGGCGTGCCCCCCCAGCCCATCCGCGACCGCCAGCAGCGTCCAGTCAGAGCCTCCGGGCAGCCCTCCGGCATACGCGTAGTCCTGGTTCGCCTTGCGCGATTCGCCGGTGTCACTCCGCGCTGCGGTGACAAGCTTCGGATGGCGTTCTCCGTTGTTGGCGTCCTCAACCACTGGCTCACTCCATGCGGGGTTTGTCCACATGGTCGGACCGGGCGCCGCCGGTGGCCTGACGGCTGCCTGACCGCTGCCGGACAATCACCCCGTGCTAACAGGCGATGGTCACGGTTCCTGACGCAACCTGCGTCAGACCGGCCCGAAGCGTGAAGCCGTATGTCCCCTGCGGAAGCCCCTGCGCATTCGTGAAGCTGTAATTCGTGCTGCCGTTGACGGAATCCGTCGCGAAGGTCGGATTGTTCGCCTGGAAGGTGCCCTGGAAAGTCCATGTTCCCGTCATCTGCGTGCCAACGGGCACATTGGCATGCGTGACGTAGGCCCAGAGTTCCCTCACGGGGCAGAACCCGATGGTCCCTCCTGATGCGACCGCCCCGGCTGGGGGCAACCCGCTATCGGTGCGATTGGTGGCGAACACCGGCGCCGAGTAGGTGGCTGGGGCAGTGGTTGCGGTGGGCGGAACCGGAGACGGCGTCGGCGGGACGGGAGTAGCGGTCGGCTGTGGTTGCACCCCCGGAGCCTGTGTGACAGCCCCGGTAGGTTCAGGCGTTGCTATCGTGGGGCCGCTCGAAGGCGAACCAGGGGCGGTGGCCGACGCTGCCGGGGTCTGCGTGCCCTGGCCAGACAGCGCCGAAGTCGGGGAGGACGCGCCCGATGCCGGCGGATTGCCCGATTCGTCCTTGATGCCGCGAACGAAGGTCAGATAGCCCGCGATCAGCGCGAGTAGCAGGAGCCCTCCCAGGCCGGCGAGGAACACGACTCGTCCGCTCAGTCCCCCTTCGGCGGCGGCGTCCGGGAGTGCGTCGGAGTACCCGGTCGCCGGCGGCAACGCAACCGCTGTCTGCTCGGGAGCCACGGGCGGGACATCCCCCGCTGCAACCGCCGTCGCCGGCAGGGCGACCGTCGCAAGCTCCAGCTCCTGGGGCGATGCCACGGTCGCCGCAGCTATCGAAGCGGGTTCGGCACCAGCAATGAACGTCTCCAGCGCGGCCGCCTGGTTTGATTCAGAACCCAGTGTTGAGCGTGCCGAATCAAGGGCCGCGAGCAGTTCAGAAACGTGCTGATACCGATCGTTCGGGTCCTTCTCCAGGCATCTCTGAACGACCTGGGTGACCGCGGCCGGCAGGTGCGCGAGCTCCGCGAGCGGAGCTGGTTCCTCAGCCACTCGCGCCATCAGTTGCGGCGGTGTGGCAGCCTCGAATGGCTTCTGGCCTGCCAGCATCTCGAAGAGCACGACCCCGAGGGAGAAGATGTCCGAGCGGATGTCGGCCTCGCCCCGATGCTGCTCCGGTGCCGAGTAGGCGAGCGTCCCAACGTAGGAGCCGGCCACCGTGAGGCCCCCGAAGTAACGCAGCGCCGCGATCCCGAAGTCAGCCAGTTTCACCGAACCGTCTTCATCCAGCAGGATGTTGTCCGGCTTGATATCGCGGTGGGTGATCTGGCGGCTCTCGGCCTCGTCCAGCGCGAGCCCTACCTGGCTGGTTATGGCGATGGCCGCAAGCGGTTCAGGCCGGCCCTCGGCCAGGACCTCGGAAAGCGGCCTTCCCTCCACGTATTCAGAGACGAAGTAGTACTGGCCGTCTTCGTTGCCGAAATCGAGCGCGTGGACCGCGTACGAAGAACGGAGGAGGCTGGCGACGTGCGCCTCGCGGCGGAAGCGTTCGACTGCCGCCGGGTCTGCAGAGATGTGCTCGTGGAGAAGCTTGAAGGCGACCACTGTGCCGGACCGCCGGTCCAGCGCGCGGTAAACCACGCCCATGCCGCCTGAGCCGACCGTCTCCAGCAACGTGTACGGACCGATCGACCTCAGGCGCCCGGTCCCCCGGCCTGGGCGGCTCATCTCCTGACAACCCTCGTACATCGGGACGGCGCCCGGGATGCCGCGAGTATACGAGCCGGACTCCTACCAGACCTCGGGCGCCCACGGTTTCGGGTTCCAGCTAAACATCGCGTCAGCGGTGGCAATGGCCCGTGTGCTGCCCGAAATTCGCCCCGCCCGCGCCAGCGGCCAGGCCGCGGTGCCACCCAGGTAGAGCGCTCCGAGCTCGTTCACCGTCAGTGAGAGGTCCGGCTCGCGCGTCGTCGTAGTGCACGACGCGCCGTCCGGTCCGCCCTTCAAGACGTAGCGACCTGCCGCGTATCCGGTGAACTCGTCGCCCACCTCGAACACCAGCTCACCCTCAGAGGCGTAGCGTCGCGCTTCCAGCGCCCGCGGCACGTCCAGGATCCGCACCCATAACGTGTCGCTGGGACGGTGCAGGAGCCGCCGGGAATCCGCGAGCATGTGATACAGCGGTTCGTCCACCGGCCGCCAGTCCGCCTGGATCCTGGCGATCAAGTCGACCCCGAAAACGTGCTGCCAGAGCGCGGAGTAGGCAGCGTCGGTCACACCGAAGAGCGAATTGACGCCGAGCACCCCGGCGGCGCTGCCATCGACGTAGTCTTCTTTGACCCGGTACCGAAGGTAGCCGAGCACCTTACCGTCTTCTTCGTACTGCACATTGAAGAGCGAGCTGTATCCGGGAGGGGCGGGCCAGGGTGGTTGTCGAAGCACTCGGTGTTCCCACCAGCCGGGAGAGCGATTGTGCATGCCTGCTCGCTGTCCGCGCACCGCGTCCCACACCGCGGGCCAGGCCGCCAGGGCCGTATCGCGGTCGACGTACCGGGTCCGTCCGCTGAAGGAGGGCGCCCAGCGAAGCTCCGCGCGGGTGCGGTCGATGGTCAGTTGCTCAACGCCCTCGGCTGCCAGGCCGTAGCCGAACCGGCCGTAAATGATCGCCTCTGACGCCCAGAGCGCCGCGATCGCCTCGCCACGATCGCGGACCTGGTCCAGCTGGTACCGCATCATCGCCGTGAGAATCCCCTTCCGGCGATGGCTCGGCAGCACCGATACCCAGGTCAGCCCACCGCAGGGAACCACCCCGCCCGGCACGGACATCTCGAACGTCCACGTGCCAGCGGTCCCAATCACCTGCGCCCCGTCCCAAACGGAGATCGATCGGTTGAGGTCGGCGTACTGGAGGGTGGAGGCCAGCCCCTCCGCGGGACGCGGATCGTGGCCGAAGCTGATCGCGTTCGAATGGAAGAAAGCCCCGACCTCGTCGGCGACGATCGGCCGAATTGGATAGTCCACGCTGCGCTCCTCGCGAAGGATCCCACGATAGTGCGGCATTTCCAGTGTTTGCTCTAGCTTTGCGCTCGCTCGGGCAATGGAGCTTCTCTCCGCCGTAGACTCTTCGGACACACTCCCAGGAGCCACGCCATGAAAGCCGCCGTGTACTACGAAACCGGAGCGCCATCTGTCTTCCGCTACGAAGAAGTTCCCGATCCCGTCTGCCGCCCTGGCGGCGTGATCATCGAGGTGAAGGCCATCGGAATCCAGGGCGGTGACACGCTTCACCGCCAGGGCGGCGTGCTCGCCACCACTCCCCATGTCGTGGGCTATCAGGCAAGCGGGATCATCCGCCAGGTTGGTGAGCGCGTGACTGACCGCAAGGTCGGTGACCGTGTCGTCGCGACCATGGGTTTCGGGTCACATGCGGCACTGGCATCAGTCCCGGCAGGTTCAACCTACCTGGTGCCCGATTCGCTCGACCTGGAACTCGCGGCAGGCGTCCCGATCGAATTCGGCACAGCGGACGATTGCCTGTTCGAATTCGGCCGGCTGCGGGCCGGCGAGACCGTGCTGGTGCAGGCGGGCGGCGGCGGCGTTGGGCTGGCCGCGATCCAGCTGGCAAAGCGCGCAGGCGCGACCGTGCTGGCCACGGCGTCTACTGACGAGAAGCTGGACCGCCTCAAGGAATTCGGCATGGACCACGGGATCAACTACCGCACCACAGACTTTGTGGAGCAGGCGATGAGGATTACCAACGGGCACGGCGCGGACCTCATCGTCGACTCGGTCGGCGGCAAGACGCTCGAAGGGAGCGTGGCAGCGCTCGCGTACCGGGGTCGGATCAGCTGGGTGGGCAATGCTGGACGCGAAGGCGCCGCGAACCTGGGCGGCCTGGGCGCCAAGAACGCCACTGTCACCGGTGTTTTCCTGGGCGCTGAAATGTCCGTGAACGCCGCACGTTGCCGGGCGATGATCGAACGCCTTCTCGCCGATGTCGCGAAGGGCGAGCTGAAGGTTGTGCTGGACCGGAAGTTTCCCCTGAGTGACGCCCGCGGCGCGCACGAGTACATCGAAGGGCGCGGAGCCTTCGGCCGGGTGCTGCTTATTCCCTGACGC
>CAZKZR010000061.1:0-10623 GCA_964557245.1 uncultured Anaerolineaceae bacterium
AGGAGAATCCGCGACCGCCATCCCGTTCGATTCGGCCCGGGCGATGAAGGACGTCGAAGTCCTGGCCAAGACTATCGGCACGCGCCCGGCAGGCAGTGATGGCGCAAAACGGGCCGTGGATTACATCGCAAACGAGTTCTCAGTGGCGCGGTTCGGCGTACTTCGCACGGACTTCACATTCGAAACGGACCCCAACCGGCCGGCGACCGTCTCGGCTGGAGGGACTTCGTTCGAGGCAATCACGGCTGGTGGCAGCAAGGACGGGACAGTTTCGGCGCCGGCGGCAGCGTTGCCCGCGGCGATTGCGCAGGGAGCCTTAGCGGGAAAGGTGGCCGTTGCGGTTCGCGGCGGCGCCAGCTTCCAGGAAAAGTACGACATCGCATGGGCCTCGGGCGCGGTCGGCCTGGTCATCGTCAACTCGGAAAGCGGGACCGTCACGGCCAACCTTGGGCAGCCGGCGAGCTTCCCGGTGGTGACCGTCGCCGGTTCAGCAAACGCGCAGATGCAGTCCGCGGCAGCTTCGGGGGCGGTGGTCACGGTGACCGTGAGCCCTCCGGCGCTAGCGCAGGGCGCGAACATCACGGCCCGCTCGCGATCGGCGCACGCGTGCACGTACATCGTGGTGGCGAATTATGACTCTTTGCCTGGTTCTCCCGGCGCGGAAGACAACGCGACGGGCGTGGCTTTGCTGCTGGAGCTGGCACGGCAGTTCGACGCCACGAATCCCATCCCTGAGGTCTGTTTCGTCGCGCTCGACGCGCGGTTCGCAGGAGGGGCCGGCGCGAAGCGGTTTCTCGATGGGCTGACGGCGAGCGGGCGTCCGGCGGTCGTCATCTCGATCGCGCGGCTGGGCGTGGGGGAGGGCATGACGGCATACGGCGAGCTGACGCTGAAGTCCAGGCTGAACGAGCTGGCTGACGACCAGGGCGTGAAGATAAAGGACGGCGGCAGCGCCCCGCTGGCCGCGGGCAATTCCGACCTGTTCCGGGCGGCCGGCATCTCGTCTATCGAGATTGCGCGCGAGGGTGGCCCCATTGGGCGGGACGATGTGTTTTCGAAAGTGAGCGAGAAGCGGCTGGGGGAGGCCGGGCGGCTCATTGGGGCGTTGGCGAAAGCGGTTAGTGCCACGTCTGTCCCCTAGGGTTAACGCCGGATCGCAGAAATTGCGATGGTTTTGCAATGCGTTCACGCCGGAAGGTAGCGCCGCAAGGCGGAAATAGACGGTACTGTGACTAACAGCCGAACCGAGCCGACTTAGCGGCGGAGGCGGGGGAACCATTTCTGGGGTGAATTGCACGTCACGTGCATAGGCGACTTCCGACGCCGAACCCGTCAGCTCACCTCGCAGGCTTTCGGAGGGTGTTTCCTGGACCCCCTCCCGTCATTCCGTCGCCGGTGCGTTTGTGTACCGGCTCAGCGGTCGCAAGGAGGATGCAAATGACCGTGTATTCCGGTACCTACACGCCGGTCCGTCCCGATGGCACGACCATCACGTTTCGCGATCCGATTGCCGATGCGAGGGAGAAGCTGCGAATGGCGGCACGCCTGCCGTTCCAGGCGAGCCACCCGAATTCGTGGCAGGAATCGTTCCACGCCCTGACGGTTGATGCGCGCGCAGCGCTTCGCCGCCACATCTGGCTGGCGAGCCTGAAGGATTCGCCGCTCAACGCGGCGGAAGCCGAAGAGCCGCGGCTTCGCCCGCACGTAGAGCAACAGCGCCGCGACCATGACCTGTTCGCGGACAACATCGATGAGCTGGTGTGCGCAGCTTCCGAACCTGGACCGGCCGACATCTGGAAGATGATCGAGCTCGGGGAGCGAGCGATCCTGCTCGAGATGGCGCTGGCGCGGCACCACAACCGCCTGATGCAGCTGCTTTTCGAGACCACGCACCAGGACGTCGGCGTCGCCGGCTAGATCCCCGGCGCGGCAACCACTTCGAGGCCTACCCCATGCCCCAGCGGATACTGTTCCGCAGGAGCGTGGTGTAGGCCTCTGTTTCCCATGAGGTGCGGAGGACCGGTGGAGTCTTTCCGTCCGGGTCCACGCTGACGTCCACGAACGGCTGGCTGTTGGTAGAAGGCGTGTGGCAATGGCCCAGCGCGATGTACGTGACGCCGCCTTCGCCCACGTCCCTGGTGTAACCCATGACCCGGGTTTTGCCGTCGGGCAGGAGCGCGGAATCACGTTCGTACTGGAAGCCGAAGCCCTTCGGCGAGTTGTCCGGGCCGAGTTCGGCGGTGAGAAGGACACGGGCGTTCGGGTCGCTGCATTCCACCATGTACGGCTCGTCGATGGTCACGAATGTTTCCGGGAGCCCATCGGTGAGCCGGTCGTTAGAGCTGTGCACTTTCACTTCGAACTTGCGGACCGGCGGGTGGTTGATAAAGAAGCCACCGAGCGCCTCATGGTGTTCCAGACGAACCATGGCGCGGCGCCGGTCTTCGTTGTCGATGCGCACGGCCTTTCCGCCGGAGGTCCCGTGCAAACCGAGCCAGTGGCCCCCCGCAGCGAGCCACGCGCCGATCGCTCGAGCCTGTTCCGGACCCGCGACAGGTCCGGCGGTGTAGGTGATGAGCAACCTGCTGATCGGCAGCCACCGCTCGACATCAACGAAATCGTTGGCTGTGGAGGCGTGGATTTCGTTCTCGGCGAGCAGTTCGTGCAAGCGCAGGCGAGCGTAGTCATGGTCGTGGCCGGCGGGCTGGCCGGGCGGAAAGCCGCCGCAGATGACGTGAGCGCGAGCGGGCAGTGGAGCGGGCATGACCAACCTCCTGGTGACCCGCGGAATCTAGCGGTTGCGGGCCAGTCTGTCAGCAGCGGTCGACGGTGCGGCGGCGGATGGCTAGAGTCGCGGCAACGCAATCGGAGGAGGCGTCAGTGATTCGACGCATCGACCACATTGGGCTGGTCTCACCGTCCTGGGAGCAAGCGAGAGACGTACTGCTGGGCAAGCTGGGCTTTCCCATCGCCGAATGGAAGGGCGCCGGCGACACCGGTTCGTACTTCCCGCCGGAGCGCACGATGAACTACTTCCTGCAGGTGGGGGAAGGCGACACGGTGATCGAGATTATCGTGCCGCAGGACGCGACCAGCGGGGCCGCAAAGTTCCTGGCCAAGCGCGGACCCGGCCTGCACCACATCGGTTACGCCGTGGACAACGTAGAGGAAGAGGCGAACCGCCTCACTGAGCAGGGGCTGCGCCGGGTGGACCTTGGACCACGCGCCGGAGCGGCGTTCTTCTACCCGCAGGACGTGCACGGCGTATTGACCGAGTTCGTGCCGTTCCGGAACCCGGCTGCGGCGCGCGTCCACACCCAGGGGTAGATCCATGGCGCTCACAAAGCTGACGTACTGCCTGAGACGGAAGCCCGGGATGACCTGGGAAGAATTCTCAGACTACTGGCGCGACGTTCATGCCCCGCTGGTTGCCGCTCGAGCGGAGGTGCTCGGCATCAAACGTTATGTGCAGGTACGGACGCAGCAGAATCCGGAATTGCACGCCGCGCTGCAACGACGGAACGGTGGTTCACCAGAGCCGTACGATGGAATTGCGGAACTGTGGTTCGACCCGGAGCAGCGAGGAGCGGGCGGCGAGGCCGCCGCGGTCGCCGGGCGTGAGCTGCTGGAGGATGAGCGCAACTTCATCGACCTGCCTAATTCGCCAATCTGGTACGGCGAAGAGACTGAGGTTGTCTCGAAACGCTAGCCGTTTACTTCCAGGGCACAGACTGCTCAACCCCGAGTTCCTTAGGGTTGTACTGAGCAGTCGCGCCGCCGTCCTCAAGCGTGAGGTTGCCGACGAAAAGCCGCGAACCCTGGGGCTTCGCAGTCGACGCCCAGGCGAAATCCGGGTGATTGTTGCCGCTGGCGGCGGCAGCGGATTGCGGCACTGAGGCGTACGCGGCGAGCACCGGTACGGTAAACGCTGCGACCACTGCGAACCTGGCGATCTTGCTGTTCATGACACTTCCCCCGTTGTTTGCTGTTGGATTGACAGCACTCGGGGGCAGTTCTTACAGCCGGCGGTTGGGCTTTACCGTGCCGCCTCCGTTTCGATCTCGAACATCGGCGTGCGGGCGCAGACCCGCGTTATCTCTTCCTGTGAGGGGTTAGGCCAGGTGATACCGAAATGGCTCTTCGTCACACCAGCCCAGCGGTCCAGGTAAGCCAGCAAGACGGGCGGCTTCTCCGCATCTTCCAATTCCCGTTTCACCCGTACCTGGCGCCGCTTTCGGCCGAGCCGCAATTGCGCTGTGTGGGCGACGCGCAGGTTGCGCGACCAGTGGCAATCACCGCGGGGTGCGACCAGGTATTCGCCGCCATCGAAGGTCATCGGATTGACGGGCGTCGTCATGTTCTTGCCGGACTTGCGACCGCGGACGGTGAGCAGCTGCCCACCCTGCGGACTGAGGCCCAGCTTGATTGCCAGACCCAGCATGCTGTTCATGATCCGGACCGGCGCTCCGGGCTTTCTGTACTCGGCCATAGTGAATGCTCCTTCACTGAGAGAGGCGACTCTACCACCTGTGCGCCAACAGGGTCACGATGGGAGTCGAATGGACGATGTGCCGGGACTAGTTGCTGAGTTCATTCCCCGGTTTGTCCGCACTATCGAGCGCCGAGCGCCGGGTAGCCTCCTGGCCGCATACCTGCACGGCTCGGCGGCTATGGGCGGCTGGAACCCGGCGCGGAGCGATGTGGACCTGCTGGTGGTCGTCAGACGCGACCTCACTCCTGACGAACGAGGGAACATCGGCGCGGCCCTCAGCGCGATGACGGTTCCAGGGACGGGTATGGAGATGAGCATCGTCACTGCTCCGGTCGCCCTGGACCCGATGCCGCCCCGGTTCGTCCTTCACGTGACAACTGGAGACGATACGAAGGTCATCGACGGCCGCAGTCACCCGGGCGATCCGGATCTCGTGCTTCACTTCGCGGTGTGCCGGGCGCGGGGGATCGCCGTCGCCGGGCCGCCGGCAACCCAGGTGCTTCCGGAGGTCCCTCGGGCGGACCTATTGCGGTCGCTCGCGGCCGAACTGCGCTGGGCGAGCGAGAAGGCTTCCGCGCATTACGCCGTTCTGAACGCATGTAGGGCCGCAGCCTATGCGGAGACGGCACAACTCCTGTCCAAGGTCGAAGGCGCGCGGTGGGCGATTGCCTCGGCGTTCGAAGTCTCGGCGGCATCTGAAGCGCTCGCTGTGCAGGAAGGCCGCGAAGCGCCGGGAGAGCAGGTCTCATCGGGGCCGGCGATCAGCGCGGCACTGGCGGCGCTGGAGCGAGCGCTCGAACGTGAGGGCTGATCGGTCGTAGGCTTGGGCTCGCATGGAGATACGGCTCGCAACCCCGGATGACGCACGACGCCTGGCGAACCTGCGCTATGACTTTCGCGCCTCTATGAACGCGGCGACGGAAAGCCGGGCGAGCTTCGTTGAGCGATGCGAACGGTGGATGGCAGCCCGGCTTGCAGCTGAATCGTCGTGGCGTTGCTGGGTGGCTGACGACGCCGGTTTGGTGGTTGGCCACCTGTGGCTCCAATTGATCGAAAAGGTCCCGAACCCAGCGCCGGAATTGGAGGTTCATGCGTACGTCACGAACGTGTTCGTTGAACCGGGCGCCCGCGGCGGTGGAACAGGCGAACTCCTGGTGGAAGCGGCGCTGGCTTTCTGCCGCGATGCCGCCGTCGACTCGGTGATTCTCTGGCCAACGGAGAAGAGCCGGACCCTGTACGCGCGTCACGGCTTCGCTGTTCCAGACGACATGATGGAAGCCGTCCTGGACTCCGGGCGGGACCTGCACTGACCTATTCGCTTGGTGGTTTCGGCGCCACTCCAGAATCGGGGACAGGCGGCAACGTCGGCGGTGTTGGGATCGGCCACGGATTGGGATTTACCGTCGGGGTGGGCACAGGTGTGGAGGTAGGCAGGGGAGTGGGTAGCGGTGTCGACTCCGATGGCGGCAAGGGCTGCCCTCCGGCAGGCGCCGGGGTGGGAGTTTCCGTTTGGGCCGGGGAGTCCGCGGGCGCGGGCTCGTGCGCCGGCTCGGTGGGCGCTACGTAACCACCGCCGGATGGGTTGCCGTAACCGGGAATCGCGACCGATGTTGCGAGGGGACGAGGGAGGTTCCTGGCCTGGGTGATGGTGAGCTTGAGCGGTGTGGGCGTCGCGGTCGCCTTAGGCGTGGCATTCGCTGGAGTTGACGATGCCTGCGGCTTTGGAGTGGTTTGCGAGCGCGCGAGCTCCTTCGTGGCGGTGGCTGTGACGGTGGGTTCCGTGGGAGGGCGCGAAGCACCGGCGTTGGTCTGAAGGTAGAACAACCCGCCGGCGCCGAGGGCGCATCCGACCAGCACGATAGTGCCCTTATTCACGATGGCTTTCCCCCATGGGGATCGGCATCATCGGGCCTCCGGCGCGTGGCTCCGAGGTTACGAAGCAGTAGACACAGCCAGGCGAACCGAACGGACACGAAGCAGCCCCGCCTGGGTGGGCGGGGCTGCCGGTTGAGTTGCGGAAAGAGAAGCGGCCTTAGCGCTTCGTGAACTGAGGCGCCTTGCGGGCCCGCTTGAGACCGGCCTTCTTGCGTTCCTTCATGCGAGGGTCGCGGGTGAGGAGGTTCTCGGGACGCTTGAGCGCGGGCTTCACGCTCGCATCAGAGGCGACGAGAGCGCGGGCGATGCCCATCTGGATGGCGCCCGCCCAACCGCTGACTCCGCCGCCTTCGCACTTCACCTGGGCGCTGAAGCGACCTTCGCGGCCAAGCCGGGTGAGGGGCGAGAGCACCTCTGAACGATGGGACTCGCGGGAGAACACTTCGTCCAGGGGCTTTCCGTTGACGACGACCGCGCCATTGCCCGGGTACAGCCGGACGCGCGCGACGGCGGTCTTACGGCGGCCGGTGCCATAGAAATATTGGTCAGCCATGGCTTACTCCTCGGTCCCTTCGGACTTGGCTGCCGCAAGGCGGCGAGCTGGTTTGGGTGCTTCTTCGGTGGACTCGGCTGCGGCCGACTCGGCAGTGGCTTCCGCGGCCTTGCGGCGCGGGGCACGCTTCGGAGCCTCAGCCGTGGTGGTTTCCGCGGCATCCGCGGCAGCCTTGCGTGCACGGGGCTTGGGAGCCGGAGCTTCCGCCGGTGTCTCGGCAGCGGCGGAAGCCACTTGCTCGGCCGCTTCGGCCGGGGCTTCCTGGCGGACACGGGCGCGTGCCTGGCGAGCGGCGGCGGCGGCCGGAGACGGCGCCTTCGCGGCCGGCGCTTCGGCTTCCTGCACCACCGGCACGCTCAGCGGGCGGAGGCGAGCCACCTTCACCGGGGCGTTCGGCAGTTCGGCGAGGGCCGCGGCGCGAGCTTCCTGGGCCTTCTGGCTGCCGACAAGCTGCGACTGGTGCGGGTGATTGGCATGCTTGTAGACCTTGAGGTGCCGGAACATCTGCTTGCCCAGCGGACCCTTCGGGAGCATGCCCCAGATGGCCTGTTCCAGGACTCGTTCCGGGAATTTCTCCATCTGGACCGCGTAGGAACGGGTCTTCAGGCCACCGGGATAGCCGGAATGGCTGTGATACTCGATCTGTTGCGCCTTGTTCCCGGTCACACGGACCTGGGAGGCGTTGATCACGATCACAAAGTCGCCATCGTCGAGGTGGGGCTCATACGTGGGCTTGTGCTTGCCTTTGAGCAGGAAGGCGGCTTCAGTCGCGACGCGGCCGAGCGGCCTGCCCGCGGCATCGATGACGTGCCAGTCCTTATAGACCTGCGATTGCTTGATTCGCACTGTCGTGTTCATACCGTATATCCCTCGTCGTACCAGACCTTCTGAAGGCATAACCCGTGCGCAGGAGCGACGTGGCTCAATGAGCCGGGTTGTGCCTGTTCAAGCAGGCGGACGATTTCCTCCACAGTGGCGGCTTGGCGCCCGCACCGGATGAGCGCGCCGGTGATCCGGCGGACCATCTGGGGCAGGAACGCATCTGCCTCGATATCGAACAGGAGGGTGCTGCTTTCGCAACTCCATCCCGCCGTGAACACTGTCCGCACCGAAGTACGTCCAGGTTCCAGGTACCCGGAGAAGGCACTGAAGTCCCTTCTTCCGAGCAGTGCCGCTGACGCCTCGCGCATGGCCTGGAGATCGAGGTTCCCCTCGATGAACCAGGCGGTGCCCCGGGTGAGGGGGTCGCGCGATTCGCCGTTGGCGATGGTGTAGCGGTACCAGCGCCTGCGCGCCCAGCGCCTTGGGTCGAACCCGAGGGGCGCCTCGCGCACGTCGCGGACTGCTACATCTTCCGGCAGGTTAGCGTTGAGCGCCTTCCTGACGGTTGCCGCTTCGTGCCGGGTTTCGGCAGTGAAAGCGGCCACCTGGCCGATGGCATGGACGCCGGAATCCGTGCGTCCCGCCAATTCGACGCGGGTCGGGCTCCCGAAGAGCACCGCCGCCGCGGTTTCCAGTTCATGTTGGACGGTGCGGCCGTTCGGTTGGACTTGCGAGCCCACGAACGCCGTCCCGTCGTAGCTGACCGTGGCCGCGAAACGTCTCGCGGACACGAAGGGCTATGCCTCCGCTGGCTTGTCCTCGTCCGTCGCCTCGGCTTCGGATTCGGTGCCGGCTTCAGCCTCGGCGATTTCTTCGGCTACGGCTTCCGGAGCTTCGGCTGCGGTTTCAGCAGCTTCGAGGGCGCCGGTTGCGTCAGCGGTTTCGGCGGCGTCTTCCTCAGCTTCCGCTTCGGCTGCCGTGGGAGCAGCGGCCGCAGGCCGTGCCGGCGCCGTGGGGGCGGCGGTTACGCGCTGCGGGCGCGGGGTGGCCGGCGCGTCGACGAAGTCAACGAGTTCGATGACGGCCATGCGGGCGCCATCGCCTTTGCGTGCTTCGAGGCCGGTGATGCGAAGGTAGCCGCCGGGGCGGGTGGCCATGCGCGGCCCGATCTCGTCGAAGACTTTCTTCACGACCTTCGGGTCGAAGACGAAGCGCATCGCCTGGCGGCGGGCGTGAAGGTCGCCGCGGCGGCCGAGCGTGATGATGCGCTCAGCCATCGGGCGGATTTCCTTCGCCTTGGCTTCGGTGGTGGTGATCCGTTCGTAACGCAGCAGGTCAGTGACCAGGTTGCGGTAGAGCGAGAGGCGGTGGCTGGTATCGCGGCCCAGGTGCCGGCCGTGAACTCGGTGTCGCATTGGTTAGTCCTCGTCGTCCGCGCCGATGAGGTCTTCAGCGCTTCCGTCTTTCAAGAGTGCTTCTTTGAGCGCCTTGCCGAGCGCGCTCAGGTTCTCTTCTTCCTCGTCGTCGTCCATGATGACGGCGTTGGAACGGCCTGCCGGGCGAGCCATCGGTCGGCCACCCATGGGGGCCGGGCCACGGCCAGCGGTCGCTGCGGCGCCGCCCTTCGGGGCGGGGGCGTCGACGATCGGGACAAGGCCTTCCGCGGTGCCGTCGACGTAGCCCAGCTCGATGAGCCGGTCGCGAAGTTCGTCGTAGGACTTGCGGCCGAAATTGCGGAGGGCGAGGAGTTCGTCTTCCGTCTTCTCAAGGACCTGGCCTACCGTCATCAAACCGCTGCGCTTGAGGCAGTTGTAGGCGCGGACGGAAAGGGCGAGGTCTTCGATGGGCGTGTTGTAGCGGTCCGGGGGCATGAGGAGCCCACCAACGGACGTGCTGCCGCTGCCGAGCGAGCTGCCGCCGTAGTTGCTCATGGTGTATTCCGGGCGGCCCATCTGGCTGAACAGCGCGAACTGGTCCATCAGGATGTCGGCGCTCTGGCCGACAGCCTCGACGGGGCCGACCGTGCCGTCCGTCCAGATCTCGAGGATCAGGCGGTCGTAATTGGTGGACTGGCCTACGCGGGTCTTTTCGACGCGGTAATTGACCTTGCGGACGGGGGTGAAGATCGCATCAACCGGGATGACGCCAATGGGCAGCCCTTCGACGGAACCGGCGGGGACGTAACCCTTGCCGAGTTCGGCATGGAACTCGACGTTGAGGCGGGCCTTCGGCGCGTCGATCGTCGCGAGGTGGAGTTCGGGGTTCACGACTTCGAAGTCAGCCGGAACCTGGAGGTCGGCGGCGGTGACGACGGCAGGACCTTCGACATCCAGCGAGAGCGTGCCAGAGCGGTTGCTCAGGGCGCGGAGGCGAATTTCCTTGGCGTTCAGGAGGAACTCGGTGGTGTCTTCCTGCAGGCCGGCGATAGTCGAAAACTCGTGCTGGACCTGTTCGATCCGTACCGAGGTAATAGCGGCCCCTTCCAGCGAGCTGAGGAGGACGCGGCGCAGGGCATTGCCCAGGGTAATGCCGTAACCGGAATCCAACGGCTCGGCGATGAGACGGGCGTACTTCTCTGTCTCTTCATCAACAGTGAGCTGCGGGACGACGCTTTCCGTCGTTTGGCCGATCAACTCCAGGGAATCCATCATGATGCTCAGGGTCCTCTACTTTAGCTCTCGCTGGTGTTCGCGCTGGATTTGGGTTAGCGCGAGTAGTACTCGATGATGACGTTTTCGTTGAACTGATGGGTCTCGCCGTGGGCGACGATCGGGGGCGCCGTCACGCGTCCCGAGACGCTCGCCATATCCAGCGAAAGCCACGTGGGCGGATTCTTGGACTTCATGGTCTCTTGAAGGATCTTGTAGTACTCGCTGCGGAT
>CAZKZR010000062.1:0-2982 GCA_964557245.1 uncultured Anaerolineaceae bacterium
CGTCAGTTCGATCGGAGCCCCGTTCTCCGTCCCGTAAGCAGCGATCTCCGCCTTGGACATCGTGATGATGGGCGCCTCAATCCGGATCGGGACCTCGTAGGCCGTCCCAACTTTGCTGCCCAGCCGAATGACTTCCGTGATGGCCTCGTAGAACTCGGGCCGGCAGTCCGGATACCCGGAATAGTCGATGGCGTTCGCCCCGACAAAGATGGCCCCCTCGAGCGTCCCCGGGTCCGCGCCCTCGCGCTCGATGCGGTCCAACAGCCAACTCTCCAGCGCCGCCGCCGCGAGCGTCACGAAGAACGTGTTCCGAAGCGGCACGTAGGTATTGGGAATCTCCTTCGACATCTGTTCGAAGTCTCGGCCCTCGGGCACTTCCATCGCCTCGCTCGTCAGCGACGAATGCGAGGCCAGCCCGGCGTAGAAGCCCGCGTCGACCTCAACCAGTTGAATGCCCAGCTGTTCCGCGACGGCCCGCGCTGAGCGCAACTCGCGCACATGCCGCTGTCCGTACCCGATGCTGACCGCCCGTACGTCATGGCCCTGCCGCACCGCATGCGTGGCAACGGTGGTCGAATCCAACCCACCAGACAAGAGGACAATCGCCTGCATGAAGAAACGGTAGCAGGAGTCCACCGCCGGGGGGAGCTCGGCGGAACATGCGCGCGGGCGCCGCTACACTTCGGGGATGCAACGCGAGTTCCCGAACCGCCTCGATTCGCTCACCGGACTCCGTTTCTTCGCCGCCTGGCTCGTCGTGGTGCACCACTTCTCGAACTTCGCGACGCTTCCATATATCTGGCGCTATACGGGCTTCGGCGCCACGGGCGTGACCTTCTTCTTCGTTCTCTCCGGCTTCGTCCTCACCTGGTCGTTTGTCCCGAGCGATACGCCCGGCCGCTTCTACTGGCGGCGCTTCGCCCGCATCTGGCCGCTGCACGCGGTGACCACTCTCCTGGCACTCCCCGTGTTTTACGCGTGGCGGGATGTCCCCTACGACTGGACCGCGATTGGGCTCTCGTTCCTTCTGTTGCACGCATGGGTGCCCACCGCGAGCACCTACTTCGCCGGCAACCCCGCCTCCTGGTCGCTCTCTTGCGAAATGTTCTTTTACGCGCTGCACCCGCTCGTCGTGCGGACGGCCCTGGCGCTGAAGCTCGTAGCCCTGGCGGTCGTCACGCTCATCGTGCTTTCGGCGGTCTTCGTCGTCGCCCGCTGGTCACCGGACTGGTGGTCGATGCGCATCGTCGGCTGGATGCTCTACATCTCGCCGCTCTTCCGCCTCGGCGAATTCCTTCTCGGCATCGCTATCGCCGCTGCCCTGCGGCGTGGCTTCCGCGTCCCCATCGGCGTGATCCCGTCCACCATCCTCGTCGCGCTCTGGTTCCACCTCGAATACGTCTTTGCACCGGCCCATTTCTCTGACCAACTGCGCGTGCTCGTTTCTCAGGCCACGTACGTCGTGCTACCGCTGCTGTACGGCTGCGTCATCGCCGGCGCGGCGCAACTCGATTTCGATTACGCCCGCTCCTGGCTTCGGGCCCGGCCCATGGTCCTGCTCGGACAATGGTCGTACGCGCTCTACCTCGTGCACGCGACCATCATCTACGCGCTCATCAACTGGATCGGCGTGCGTGGCTACTCACCGGTGGAAAACGTCGCCTGGCTCGGGCTTGTGACCTTACTGGCGGTTGCGGCCTCCGCGGTGCTTTACACCGTGATCGAACACCCGGTTGAGCACCGGCTCCGTCAGTTCCAGAAACGCTGGCTCGCGCGCCGTGCCGCCGCTCCGCCGGCCGCCTCCGCGGCGGTCCCGGGTGGCGGAAGCTAACCCTCGAGCGCTTCGAACAACCCTTTAAGCGAGAGCGTGAACCCGGGCAAGACTTCGCCGCCGTCGAGTACGCCGTCCGCGGGAACGTCGGTGCGAGTCGTCGGCGTAAGCACCTGTGCCCGCTGCGAACCGGGCAAGATCACCCAGGCGAGCCTGTGATGGCGTCCAGCCGACTGATATGCTGGACTGGCGGAGGCCAAAAATGGAGCAATTCAACGCTGTCTTCACCCAAGAGGGCGACTGGTTTATCGGTTGGGTGGAAGAAGTTCCCGGCGCTGTAGCGCAGGAACGAACGCTTGATGCTGCGCGCGCCAGCCTGAAAGCGGCCCTTCGCGATGTCCTTGATGCGAATCGAGAACTCGCCCGCCTGGCTGAGGCGGGTCACGAGGTGATTCGCGAGCCGCTGACCCTCACGGCGTGTGCCGCCGCGACCTGCTGCGCCACCTCAGCGATCATGGCTGCGAGTTCCTCCGCGAAGGATCGAACCACACAATTTATGTGAATCGAACGGCGCGCCGTTCCGCTGCAGTTCCTAGGCATTCGGAAATCCCAGACATCCTGGTCCGGGTAATCTGCAGTGAACTCGGCGTTCCCCGCCCCAACCGTTAGCTACTCGCGCGCCTTTCGCATTGCATCCATGGCCTTCTGCATCTCCGGTGGCAATTCCTTGCCGGCGTCTGTGAACGCCTTCGCCTGGGCCGCGCCGGTGTGCGCGAAGACCTGTCCCATCCGCGTCTCGATCCAGTTCCTGTTGTCTTCGAGCACAGACAGTTGGCCCTGGAACGCAGGAGCCACGTAGCGCATCCATAGTTCATAGCTGCGGTGAGTCTTCTCGGTGCTGGTCCACTCATGAGCCAGTCCAAGGATGCCGCCGATCCCGCCGGAGCGTTCCTGGATGCGCTTCACCGCGGCGATGGCGTCATCTGGGGTCCCGACGATGACGCCGTCCCGTGCCATCGCCCCTTCGATGTCTGGGGCGCCCCCGGCGAACGGTGGCGGCGAAGCCGGGCCCTCCATATTCATCCGGTCCCCGACGTACGCCTGCCGCTTGTAGCCTTCGCGGACGTCGTTCATTGCCTCTTCCTTCGAGTCTGCGAGGTGGATCGGGATGACTACTTTCCAGTCGGCTCGGTTCACCGCCTTGCCGGACT
>CAZKZR010000062.1:3082-10618 GCA_964557245.1 uncultured Anaerolineaceae bacterium
AGGTGGATCGGGATGACTACTTTCCAGTCGGCTCGGTTCACCGCCTTGCCGGACTCCGAGGCCGCTTCTTCGGCCCAGCCCCAGGTGCGCTCGAACGCATCGTTCGAAACCCCGGCCACGGATAGCAACCCCACACCGTGCTTGCCCGCCGCCATCGGTCCGGACGGCGTGAAGCTGGCGGCCACCGCCACGTGCGGGTGTGGGTCAGTGAAGTTGGCCATCTGCAATCGGCCATCGCGCAGCGTGAACCAGTCTGTCTCCATGGTCAGGGGCTCGCGGCTCCGCAGCAGGTGCATGATCGCATCGAGCGACTCGCCCATGCGCCGGCGCTGCGTCACCGGGTCAATTCCCAGCATGTACGCGTCCGAAGTCAGCACGCCCGGCCCGCACCCGAGCATCACGCGGCCTTCGGTCATGTGGTCCAACTGCAGCACGCGATCTGCAACCATCAACGGATGGTGGTACGGCAGCGAGGTGACCCCCGTGCCAAGCTTGATCCGGCGCGTCCGTTCCGCGGCAGCTGCGATGAAGATGAACGGGTCAGCAATCAGTTCGCGGGCATAACTGTGGTGCTCGCCGATCCAGACTTCGTCGTACCCAAGCGAATCCAGTTTCTCGATGAGCTGCATATCGCGCTTGAGCGAAAGCGTGGGGTTCTCACCCACGCGGTGGAACGGTGCGAGGAAGATGCCGAACTTCATGCGGTGGGGCTGGTACACGGGCTCACTCCTGTCCCGGGAACGTCTCCGGGCATATGCCGGGCATCATACGGAGCGGTTGCCCGACTCGCTCTATGCCCGTTCGGGCAGCTATTTCCGGCCTTCCCGCAGCATTTCCAGCGCCTTTTCAATTCGTCGCTGGCGGGTCTCAGGTGTCTTCGCCTCAGTTATCGAAAGCACGTGGCGCAGCTGGTGGCTGTAGGCAAGTTTGTCGAAGAACGTGCCAGCCGCGGGGTCGCCCGCAAGGGCAGCGCGGAGATCATCAGGCACTTCCACAACGCGAGGCGCCTCATCCAGTTCGAGCGTCACCTCGACTTCGTCACCTGCCGTGAGCCCGGCGGCATCTCGTCTCTCGCCGCTCACCGGAATCCAAAAGCTCCCGCCCATCGGCGCCACGGTGGTCCGGTACTGGAAGCCGCCTCGAAACGTGACCGTCACCGCGGGCCGCTTGCTTGTGCCCAGCGCAGCTACGACGGACTCCGGAACTTCGATCCCGGTTGCCGTCTTCCCGTTGGCCTGCAACATCGCCCTGAACGTTCGCTTCCCGACTGCCATGCATCACCTCCGCTCACGCGAGTCTAGCGCGCCAGGACAGCGGCCTCCCAGGCTTCTTTCCCGAACGCCTGGACCGTGATGCCTTCGTTCCGGCCGGCCAGGTGCCGTTCCCGGGCAGCGTCGTAAACGTCCGCGATGCGCAGCCCAACACTGCTCCAGCGGAACCGTTCCACCGACCGGGCCGCTGCCCGGCTGAAGTTCGTCCTCAACTCCGGGTTCCCTAGCAGCACTTCCAGCTTCTCCGCGAACGGTCCCGGGCATCGCCACGGGATGAGGTATCCGGTTACTCCGTCGATCACCGTCGAGACCAATCCGCCAACCCGCGAGGCCACGACCGGCGTGCCACACGCCATCGCTTCCACGGCCACCAGGCCGAAGCTTTCGTAATAGCTCGGCACCACACAGACGTCCGCGGCTGAGTAGTACCAGGGCAACACGTCGTGCGGTACTGCGCCCTCGAACCGCACGTTCGCGCTTATCCCGGCGGCGCCCGCCTGCGCCTCCAGCTCTGACCTGATGGCTGCGGCACGTTCGTCGCCGCCGACGATAAGAAGCGTGAAGTCTCGCCGGTCGAGTTCGGCCACGGCGTCGACGAGGATTTCGACCCCCTTGAGCTTCTCCAGCCGGCCCACCCACATCAGCACGGGGGTCTCCGCCGGTAGATTCAGCCTCACCCTGGCAGCGGCTTTGTCCCGCGGTTGGAACAGGTCGAGATCGATCCCGCACGGCACGGTATGCATCCGTCCCGGGTCGGCCGAGTAGTACCGTTCCAGGAGCAGCCGTTCGTGGTCGCTGGCGGTGACAATCGCTGTCGCTCTGCGGGCGATTGTGCGTTCGTGGCGGATGCGCAGCTTCGGCTCCTGCTCACCAAAGCGCGCGCGGTTCTTCACCTCGCCGAGTGTGTGGAACATCACCACGTGCGGTCGGTCCAGTTCTCTCGCCAGCAAGGTCCCCGCCCAGCCGCTCTGCCAGTAGTGCGAATGAATAACGTCGTAGCCGCCGGGCTGCTCCTCGGCGAACCGGCGCATGTTCGCGTGGAACTCGGGCAGATGTCCGACGATCGCTTCCTTTTCGATCGGCTCGGCCGGCCCCGCATCAATGCGGACGAGCCGCAGACCAGGCGCAATCTCTTCCACGTGCGGCAATTCGCCGTCCCGCCGCGTGAAGATGTCCACCTCGTAGCCAAGCCGTGCCAGCTCACGTGAGAGCTCGAGCACGTACACGTTCATCCCACCCGTCTCACGCCCGCCAAGTGGGGCCAGCGGACTGGTGTGTGCCGAAACCTGGGCTATTCGCATCCTGCTGAACTGTCTCCGGATCCTGCTGCCGTCATCTGACGGCAATCCATTGTGCGTCATCGTTCGGAGGAATGCGCGTTGGCCATCCCCGAACCGTTACCATGGTTCCATGCAGCCCTTTCGCATCGCCGTCTGCCAGCTCCGCGCCCATGACCTGGAGTTCGCGGAACGCAACCTCCAGGAGATCATGGAAGCCCTCGAAGAAGCTGGGAGAGCCGGCGCGCAACTCGTGGTGCTGCCAGAATGCTCGTATCCCGCGTACTACCTCGGCGATAACCAACCGTACGAACGCGACGCCGTGCGTGATTACTTCGAATTCCTGAGCCTCCTCTCGGATGCGGCCGAACGGCACGGTTACTGGCTCGCAGCCGGCGTCGCACGGTGCACCGAATCAGGCGAGCTGCGGAACAGCGCCATGGTCTTCGGCCCGGACGGCGAACCCCACGGCCATTACGACAAGAGTTTCCTCTGGCACTTCGATTCCAACTGGTTCACCCCCGGCCGCGAGTTCCCGGTCTGGGACATGGGCTTCGCCAGGGTCGGTGCGTTGATCTGCGCCGACGGCCGCGCGCCCGAAATCGCCCGCGCGCTCACACTCAATGGTGCCGAGGTCATCCTGGACCTCACGGCGTGGGTCTCGTCCGGTCGTGAACCTTCGGCTCTGTCCAACCCGCAGGTCGACTATTTCATGCCCGTCCGCGCGCTGGAAAACGGCGTCTGGATCGCCGCCGCCGATAAATGGGGCACCGAAGCCGGCAGCATCGTTTACGCCGGCAACTCGCTGGTCATCAATCCCGCCGGCGAGGTCGTGGCGCGCGCCGCGAGCACCGGGAGTAGCGTCCTCGTCGCGGAAATCGAACCATGCCGGACCACGCTCGTCCCGCGTCGGCCCCACCTCTACCGGACCCTGGTCGAACCCACCGAGTCACTGCCCGTTTTGGCTCTGCTCGCGCAATCGCTTGAACCGTCAGACCTTGCTGGCCGCGTGACCGTCGTGCCATCCACCGGCAGCTTTGAGACGTCCGAAATCACAGGCCTCTACCGCCACCTGCGGGCTCAGACCACCGACCTGGTCGTCTTCGCGGGCATGGACGGCCCTGAAGGCTGGCAGGTTGGCCTGCCCGAACTGGAGTCCGTTGTGCGGGAACAAGGCGGCGCAATGGTCGTTGGCGTCACCACAACCGGCTGCTCCGTCCATCAGTCCGCCGTACTGATTACCCCGGACGCCACCGTCGAACACGTGACCACCCACGGCCGGGGCATTCAGCTCGGTGAATCTCCCTCGCCTGTAGTGCCTACTCCGGTCGGCAACGTAGCCCTGCTGTCTGGCGACGAAGGCCTGGTCCCGGAGGTTGCCCGAAACCTGATGCTGCGTGGCGCGGACCTGCTTGCCTGGCCGGTGTTCGCGGAAACATCCCTGCTCGCCTCGGTCGTTCGCACCCGCGCCGATGAAAACCGCGTACATGTTGCTGCGGCCTGGCCCGGCGGCGGGATGGTTGCCGCCCCAACCGGCGCCCCGGTGGCTGTCGTCCCCCGCGATTCAAATGTCGCGATGACCGCCCCGGTGAGCCAGGCTCTCTCCCGTTCGAAGGAAATGGCGCCCGGTACCAACGTGGTCACCAGCCGCATCCCATCAGCCTACGAAGCCCTCGTCCGCTAGCCCTACTCGAACTCCGCCGCAAGCGACATCACGTTCGCAACGTACTGGTACGTGTCGTCGAACATGCCGTAAATCTCGATGCTTCGCCAGCCCTGGTAATAGAAGGCGAGCGCCAGTTCCACGTCCCAGTTCGCCTGGGCCAGCATGTGCGCGAACACCGCCGTCCCCAGCCTCGCGTTGTCTTCCGTGCTGTACTGCCAGTTCTGAGCGTCCGGTACCAGGTACTCAACGCCCCACTCTGCTGTCGCCGGCATCAGCTGCATCACGCCCATCGCCCCGGTCCAGCTGACCATGGACTGGTTCCAGCCGCTCTCCAGCCACGCCAGCCCCAGGATCAGCGACTGTCGCACACCGAACTCGCTCGCCGCCGACCGGAGGATCCACTCAGTTTCGGCCCGGCTCAGCGGGGCCGGCACGTAGTGCGGCGTAGGCAACGCCAGCACCTCGCCTTCGAAGACGTAGTCCGGGTCGCTGATCCCGTTTGCGAACAGCAACTCATCGAGCGCCAGCCCGTAGTAATCCGCTATCCACGAGAGCGTTTCTCCCGCTGCCACGACATGGATACGGCCCGATGGGGCGGCCACAGCCGGCCCGCCTTCGCCGATGTGCAGCGTCTGGCCGATGAAGATCTGGTCGGGGTCGGTAATGCCGTTCTGCGCCGCGAGTTCGTCCGCTGGGATGCCGTAGTTCTCGGCGATGGAAGAAAGCGTGTCGCCCTCCTCCACGGTGTAAACACGGGCGAAAGCAACGGTTACGGGCAGCGCGGCGACAAGCAGCAGCACGGCCAACAGGCCGCGCCGAAGGGTGCCTCGCACTGCCAGGCGGGGGGTGTCTGGCAACATAGGGCGTTGATAATCGGTGACAATTATCGTCAAGCGCAAGCTGCAAACCGCCGCTGCTCCGCGCATCGACGAACGAGATTCTGTGGCCGGCTGACCCGCCGCCGCTTCACGTTAAGGATGAGAAAAGAGTGCCGCCGCGGCTGCCTTTGTACGGGATCACCGAAGGTTCTTCATAACTTCTTCGCAAGCAGGGCCGTATCTTCCCCGCCAACCGGTCGTCGTGCCGGTGGTTCCCTCGCCTGCTTCCTCGGGCGTCAACATCGGGGAAGCAGGCTAAAGAAAACCTCAGGGGCCTAGTATAGCGGGATGTTTTTCGCGCCGGTAACGCCATGAAGCCAGGAGTCCTCATTGTTGAGGATGACTCCAAAACGGCGGAACTCATCCGGTTGTATCTCGACCGTGATGGCTATCCGGTTACTGTCGCGCGCAACGGCCGGGAAGGCCTCGAACTCGCCCGTCGCAATAACCTCGGCCTCGTTCTCCTTGACGTGATGATGCCCGAACTCGATGGGCTCGAGGTCTGCCGGCTTCTCCGCGAAGAATCCGATGTCGGGATCATCCTGGTGACCGCCCGCACCGATGAAGCCGATACCCTGCGCGCTCTCGATCTTGGCGCCGACGACTACGTGACAAAGCCATTCCGCCCACGCGAACTCGTCGCGCGGGTGCGCGCAGTGCTTCGCCGCAAGGGCGCCAACGAGATCCCCGAGGTCTGCGAACTTGAGTTCGGCCCGCTCACCATCGATGGACGCCGTCACGAGGTCAGAGTGGAAGGCCGAGATGCCCACGTGACTCGCAAGGAGTTCCAACTCCTGCTGACCATGGCCAAGGAGCCGGGCAAAGCGTTCAGCAGGCTCGAGCTGCTCGAAAAAGCCTTCGGCTACAACTACGAAGGCCTTGAGCGCACCATCGACGCGCATATTCGCAATCTTCGCAAGAAAATAGAGCGCGATGCCGAGCGACCAACCTTCATCGAAACGGTCTACGGGCTCGGCTACCGGTTCGCAGAGTACCGGGATGCGCCATAGCCTTCGCCTCCGGCTGCTCTTGATCCTCGTCCTGGTCCCCGTCGCGGCTCTGGCCTCAGTCGCCGTTGCCGCCCGAATCGCCAGCGATAGCAACCTCGATGGCAAGCTCCAGTTCCAGATCGTCCCGGCAAAACGCGCTGGCGGCGGCCCGACTAACCCTGACCGGCCCGAAACCGACCTCCCCGTCTTCACCACCGAGATAAACATCGACCCCAATAGCCAGCCAGTTACGTTCGAACCAGGCGATGGCCAGGCCTACACCATCCAGGCCCAACGCGGCTTCGTCGATGCCTACGAGAACGACCGCAAGCAGACCATCGCCGCGATCAACCGCCAGGTCACGATCGCCGCCGTTGCCGTCGGCGGTATCGCCTTGCTCGTCGCGTTCTGGCTCTCACGCAGAATTGTGCGGCCCGATGGGGACATCACCCAGGCCGCTCGCCTCCTCGAAGCCGGGGACCTCACGCGGCGGGTCGATATCTCCTCAAGCGACGAGATCGGTGTCCTCGGCAGCGCCTTCAACGCCATGGCGGAGAGCATCGAGCGCAACGAAACACTCAGAAAGCAGATGACCAGCGACGTTGCGCATGAGTTGCGCACCCCGCTGAACAATATTTCCGGCTACCTGGACGCTATTTCCGATGGCGTCGTCCAGCCCACCCACGAGGTTGTCGGCTCGCTCCAGGAAGAAGCCGAGCTCCTCGTCCGGTTAGTCAACGACCTCGAACAACTCTCCCTCGCCGATGCCGGGCACCAGGTTCTCCAGCACGATGTTGTGCTCCTCGGAGAAGTCGTCGAACGCTCAGTTAGCCTGGTGCTCCCACGCGCGAAAAACGGCGGCGTCACTGTGGAAGCATCCATAAGCCGTGCCGCCTGCGTCGAAGGCGATTCGGGGAGGCTCGGCCAGGTCTGCCGCAACCTCCTGGAAAACGCGGTCCGTCACACCCCCGCCGGCGGCCTCGTCCATGTCTCGCTCACCGTGGAGGGACAGTCGGCGGTCCTGGAGGTGGCGGATACCGGCCCCGGGATCGCTGCGGAACATCTTCCGTTCATATTCGAAAGGTTCTACCGCGCGGACGCCTCCCGCAATCGCGCAACCGGCGGCGCCGGGCTGGGTCTCGCTATCGTCCGCCAGTTGGTCGAGGCCCACGGCGGTTCCGTCACGGCGAACAATCTGCCCGCTTCAGGGGCCATCTTCCGTGTGATTCTGCCCCTCGCCAGGCCCGCCCCCGAAACGCTTGTGCACGCTTCGCCCCGGGCCGCCCACCAGCTTTCTTAGTCAGAACCGCTTCGAAACTTCCCGGATTCATCATCCCCTGTCCTCAGATACCCCTTTGGATCTTCATAAGATCATCATCAGTTCATCGATAAATTAGCGTTGTAACACAACTCTTGTGCGAATCGTTTCAAGAAAAGGTCTGTGTCATTCAATTG
>CAZKZR010000063.1:0-10593 GCA_964557245.1 uncultured Anaerolineaceae bacterium
GCTTTCGATCCAGATGTTCTTCGCGTTTGAGCTGCACCACGATGGGTACCAGTTCGTGGAGCGCCACAAGTGGGTGGACGTCGGCCAGTTCAACCTGCAGTACTTCCTGGGGGTCGACGGACTGAGCATGCCGCTGGTCGTCCTGACCACCTGCCTGACAGTAGCTTCGGTGCTGGTTTCCTTCAGCGTGACGAACCGGCCGCGCGCCTATTACGCCTGCTTGATGGTGCTCGCGAGCTCCGTCATCGGCGTTTTCGTCGCGCTGGACTTCATGCTCTTCTTCCTCTTCTGGGAACTCGAACTGTTCCCGATGTTCCTGCTCATCGCGGTCTGGGGCTCAGGGCGCAAAGAGTACTCGGCGACGAAGTTCGTGCTGTACACGATCGCCGGATCCGCGTTCATGCTCGTGGGCATCCTGGTCCTGGCGTTCAACGCCAATACGTTCGACATCGAGGTGCTGGGGAAGACGGAGTTCCATGACACCGCAATTCCGTTGGGATGGGTGTTCTTCCTTCTCTTCATCGGTTTCGCCGTGAAGCTGCCGATCGTGCCGCTGCACACGTGGCTGCCCGACGCGCATGGTGACGCGCCGACCGCTGTTTCGGTAATGCTGGCCGGCGTGCTCTTGAAGATGGGCGGCTATGGGCTGATCCGCATGTGCGTGATGATGATGCCTGACGTCGCGGAAGACTGGGACGTGTGGTTCGCGGCCATCGGCGCGATCAGCGTGCTCTACGGCGCGTTCATTACGCTGCGCCAGACGGACGTGAAGCGGCTGGTGGCCTACTCATCGGTGAGCCACATGGGTCTTGTGCTGCTCGGCATTGGTGCGCTGGGGGACACGGGGCTTGTGGGGGCGACGTACCAGATGCTGGCCCACGGCCTTATCACCGGGCTCATGTTCGTGATGATCGGCCTGATGTACGAGCGGACCCATACGCGTGAAATCGCCCGGCTTGGGGGCCTTGCCCGCCAGATGCCGCTGATCACGACCGGGCTCGTATTCGCAGGGTTCGGCAGCCTCGGGTTGCCGGCGCTGGCGGGCTTCATCGCTGAGGTGACGGTCTTCCTGGGCGCGTTCGACCGGTTCGAATGGGCCGTGCTGATGTCCATCTTCGGCGTGGTGCTCTCCGCGGGGTACGTCCTGTGGACGCTGCAACGCGTGGTGTTCGGACCGGTGAAGCACGAATGGGACGGGGTGACTGACCAGCATCACTGGTGGGAGCACGCGGTGGTGGTGGGTCTCGTCTCGCTGGTGGTTTTGCTTGGCGTCTATCCGAAGCTGATGACGGACATGATCGAGCCTGCGATAGGCAACGTGGTTACGAGGGTTGAGTCGTGAACAGCATCGATATTGCAGGCCCTCAGATTTCCGTGCTGGCCGCGGCGGGCATTGTGCTGCTGATTGACGCACTCATGCCGCAGCAGCGCCGCATGCTGCCGTTCATCGCGCTGCTTGGTCTGATTGTGTCCGCCCTCTGGAGCGCTTCCTGGGCGGGTCGCGGGGACTACCAGAACGCCTTCGGCGGAACGCTGGCGCTCGACCAGTACGCGATCTTCTTCTACTTCCTCTTCGCCGGGATTACGGCGACGGTCGTGCTTGCTTCGATCGACTGGGTAAACCGCGAGGGACGCGGGCAAGGCGAGTATTACGCGCTGGTGCTCACGACGTGTGCCGGGCTGATGTTCCTGTCAGCGGCCCGGGACCTGATCACGATTTTCATGGCGCTGGAACTGTCCTCGATCCCGCAGTACATCCTGGCGGGGTGGGGGAAAGACCAGAAATCGAGTGAAGCCGGCCTGAAGTACCTCCTTCTCGGCGCGATCGCCTCGGCGCTGCTGCTTTACGGGATGGCACTCCTGTATGGCGTGACCGGGACGACGCAGTTGGACGGAATCGCTTCAGCCATCCAGGCCGACGGCGAGGGGTACCGGGCGCTGCTCGTCCTCTCGATGGTCCTGTTGATTGCCGGCTTCGGATTCAAGATGGCGGTGGTGCCGTTCCAGATGTGGGTGCCCGATGTGTACCAGGGGGCTCCAACTCCCGTCGCGGCGTTCCTCTCGGTTGGATCGAAGGCTGCAGCGTTCGCGGTGGTTACACGCATCTTCTTCGTTGCGCTCCCGGCGGAGTTCCTGAGCGACGACTGGTCGATGGTGTTCGCCATCCTGGCGGCGGTCTCGATGACGCTCGGGAACCTGATGGCTGTGGTCCAGACGGACATCAAGCGGATGCTGGGCTACTCGTCGATTGCGCAGGCCGGCACGTTCATGATCGGCCTGGCGGCCATCTCGGTAAGCGGCGACGAGTTCACCCTCGGGGCCAGCGGCATCCTGCTCTATACGGCGACGTACGCGTTCACGAACCTCGGCGCGTTCGTGGCCATCATCGCGATTTCCCAGAAGATCGGCAGCGACCAGATCAAGGACTACGCGGGAATGTGGAAGCGGTCTCCGTTCCTGAGCCTGGCGCTGGCATTCTGCCTGGTCTCGCTGACGGGCATCCCGCCGACCGCGGGGTTCTGGGCGAAGCTGTACATCTTCAACGCCGGCATGCGGGCTGACCTCGCCTGGCTGGTGATAATCGGCGTCGCGAACACGGTGATTTCCGGTTACTACTACCTCTCGGTGGTGCGCCAGATGTTCCTCGGGGACGCGGAAGATGGGCGGACGATTCGGACCACGCCGTCGATCGGCATGGCGGTGAGCGCTGCGACGCTCGGCGTGCTGATCTTCGGCATCGTGCCGATGCCACTCATCTCGGCTGCTGAAAACGCCGTCGAAATCTTCGCGCGCTAGGAAGCCTGTGTACGACGACCATCCGTACGACATCTCCATCGAGGTGGCGATTGAAGCGCCCGACCTGAACGTCGAGGCACTGCACCACCTTGCCGTGAAGGTAATGCTCGGCGAGAACATCGACGCCGGGGTTTCGCTGGCGATCCTGGTGACGAACGACGACGAGATCCAGCGGATGAACCACCAGTTCCTGGGAATCGATGAACCGACCGATGTGCTGTCGTTTCCCGACGAGGTGGACGATTTCGTGCAGGGCATGTCGGAGGAGCAGCTCCTCGGAGACATCGCGATTTCGCTGCCCACGGCGGTCCGGCAGGCGGAAGCGGCCGGGCACCCGCTGGAGTCGGAGATGGCGCACCTGCTGACGCACGGGATCCTGCATTTGTGCGGCTATGACCACGTCAACAGCCCCGAGGAAGAAGCGCGGATGCGAACGCGCGAGGAGCACTACCTCGGTGATTTGCGGTTGGTTCACAAGCACTAGGCTGTCGTCCCATCGGCACATCTGTTCTATACTTGGGGCTCAGTCCATCGCCTCGGGGTAGTTGTGCTTTACGGGAAATGGCGGCCTCAGGGCTTCGACGAAGTTGTCGGACAGGATCACATCGTTCGTACTCTGCGGAACGCGCTGGTGACGGGCCAGGTGGCTCACGCATACCTCTTCAGCGGTCCCCGCGGCACGGGCAAGACGACGACGGCGCGAATCCTCGCGCGGGCCGTGAACTGCGCGAACCTCAAAGACGGCGAGCCCTGCAACGAGTGCGCGTCGTGCAAGGCCATTCTGAACGGCTCGGCACTGGACCTGATAGAAATGGACGCGGCGAGCAATCGCGGCATCGAAGACATCCGCGAACTGCGGGAGAAGATCGCGTTCGCTCCGTCAGACCTGAAGCGGAAGGTGTATCTGCTGGACGAAGTCCACATGCTAACGGACGGCGCGTTCAACGCCCTGTTGAAGACGTTGGAAGAGCCTCCGCCGCACGCGATTTTCATCCTGGCGACGACCGAACTGCACAAGATGCCCGCGACCATCATTTCGCGTTGCCAGCGGCACGATTTCCATCGAGTGAACAACGAGGCGGCCATCTCCCGGCTCGAGTACATCGCAACGCAGGAGGGCCTGAGCATCCCTCGCGAAGGGCTGCTCGCGATCGCCGTGCAATCACGCGGCGGGATGCGGGACGCGATCACGATGATGGAGCAGATCGCCGCACGGTACGGCGACCGCCCAACAGTCGAAGACGTAGCGGCGGCGATGGGCCAGGTCCACGATGCGCGGACGACAGCGCTGGTGCGCGCCATCCTGGAAGACGACCTGGGCGCGGCGCTGGAGATTTCCCGCTCGGTGGCGGACGACGGCATCGACATGGCGCGTTTCACGCGAGCGTGCATCGACCTGGTACGCGACATCCTGCCGGACGTACTCAAAGGCGAGCCCCGTCCGGAGCACCCGCACGCAGACCTGGTGACGCAAGCGGTGGAAGGCAAGGCGGTACGGAAGCTTACCGGCGCAATGGCGGAGTGGGCGCGGGCGGACTTCCGGCTCGACCCGGCCAGCGCGATCCCCCTGGAGGTGGCGTGCGCGACGGCGATCCTCGGGGGCGGGCTGCAGGCCGGCGCGGCCCCGGCTGCTCCTGCAGCTGCGCCCGCAGGGGCACGTCCCGCGGCGCGAAGGGAGGCTGCCCCGACCGTTGCCGCCGATGCGCCACTGAGCGAGGCGGAGAAGTTCGCCCGCGAACTGTACGACCTGTGCAAGATGGAGAACGCGCGCCTGGCGATGTGGCTCGGCTCGCCGTACGAGGTACTGCAGATGGGGGGCGACGTCCTCGAGCTCGGCTTCACCCGTCCGCTCCCCATGGAAAAGATCAGTGCCGGCAAAGGGGTTATCGAAGAGCTTGCTTCGCGTATTCTCGGACGGACGGTGAGCGTCACGGTCACCCTGGTGCAGGAATCGACGCAGCCGAAGCGAGAAACGCGCAAGGGCCACCTGGCCGAGACGGCCCGGGCGCTCGGGGCGACCCCCGTAGGGAAGGATTAGGCATGGCGAAAAGCAGCGGCAACAACAGGTATCTGCGCCGCGGAGGTGGCGGTGGGGGCGGGCTGCCCGGACGGAGTTCGATGGCCGGCGGAGGCAACCCAAATGCGCTGGCGCAGGCGCAGGAGATGCTGGCGAAAGCGCAGGCTGAACTGGCTGCCACGAACGTGGAAGGGTCTTCAGGTGGTGGCGCGGTGCGCGTCACGATGTCCGGCGAGCAGAAGATCACTGGCATCACGCTTTCTCCGGACGTCGTGGACCCGGAAGATGTCGAGATGCTGCAGGACTTGATCATGGCGGCGATCTCGGACGCGGCGGAGAAGGCGGCGGACCTGCAATCGCAGTCGTTCGGGGCGATTACCGGCGGCCTCGGGCTGCCGGGCCTCGGGATCGGCTAAAGGCGCATCTTCTTGGCCGAAGGGACATCCACGCCCGAGCCTATCCAGCGGCTCATTGACGCGTTCCACCGTCTGCCGGGGATCGGGCCGAAGTCGGCGCAGCGCCTGGCCTACCACGTGTTGCGGGCGCCCGAGCAAGAGGCGGCGGCACTCGCGGAAGCGCTGATCGACGTAAAGCGGCGCGTCCATCTTTGCGCCGCGTGTATGAACATCACCGAACAGGAACTCTGCGGCTATTGCAGCGACGACCGGCGGGATCGGACGACCATCTGCGTGGTGGAGCAGGCGCTGGACGTGCTGGCGATCGAGCGTTCGGGGTATCGGGGCCTGTATCACGTGTTGCACGGCGTGTTGAACCCCATGGACGGCGTGGGGCCAGAGGACATCCATGTCCGGGAGCTCGTGGTGCGGCTGCAAGATGGGGTGGCGCAGGAAGTGATCATGGCGACGAACCCGAGCCTCGAAGGCGAAGCGACAGCGATGTACGTGCAGCGGCTCATCGGACCGGCAGGGGTGAGGGTGACGCGGCTGGCGCGGGGACTGCCGAGCGGAGCCGACCTTGAATATGCGGACGATGTGACGCTGGCGCGGGCACTCGAGGGCCGCCGGGAACTCTGAATGAGCGGCCGCGCGCGCAGCTACAACACGGAGGGCGTGATACTGCGGCGCCGGAATATCGGCGAGGCCGACTCCATCTTCACGGTCTTCAGCCCGCGAGAGGGTAAGTTCGACGCGGTGGCGAGAGGTGTGCGAAAGCCGCGCAGCCACATGCGGGGTCACCTGGAACCGCTTACGCGCAGCCAGTTGCACCTCGCGCAGGGGCGCAACCTGGACGTGTTTACGCAGGCGGAGACGATTGCGGCGTACCGCGCGGTGCGTGACGACCTGGACCGTCTTACGTTGGCTCTGTACTGCTGCGAACTGGTCGATCGCTTCACGGTCGACCGGTCTCCCCAGCCTGAGATGTATGCACTGCTCAACGAGATGCTCGAGGGGCTGGACTCGGAGGCGCCGCTGACCATCGGCCGCTCGTTCGAACTGCAGATCCTGGCGCTGAGCGGGTTTGAGTTGCAGCTTTCAGCGTGCGCCATCTGTGGGAGCCGGATCCCGGAGGGGGATACGCTGTTTTCCGCCGCTTCAGGCGGGCTCGTGTGCGATGGCTGCCGTGCAGCGGCGGGGACGGGCCGGATCATCTCGGTCCGGGCGATCAAGGTGCTGCGGTTCGCCCGAGCGTCCACTATCGGGCAGTTCGCCGGGCTACGGCTGGACGAGCAGCTGGAATCCGAAGTGCAACGCGCGCTTTCGGACGCTATTCGCCACAACCTGGACCGTGAAACGAACTCCGGGCGGTACGTGGAGGCCCTTGCGGGGCCTTTACGGGCGGCGCAGCGCGGTTCGCCCGGGGATGTACAATCATCAACAGCTTCTTCACACCTGAACGGGACGTAACGCATGCCCCTCTACGAGTATTTCTGCCAGCCGTGCAACGGCATTTTCGAAGAACTCCGGCCGATCCGCGAGGCCACGGAGCCGGTCCCGTGCCCGGTCTGCTACAAGGATGCCCAGCGCATTATGCCGACCTCTTTCGCGGCGTTTACGTATCGCGACGGCTATCCGCGCCGCATCCCGGACGACAACAAGTTCTATCACCTGGGCCAGAAGGTTTCGAAGCTGGTAACCAGCGGGCGCCCGAACGAGCATCCCGAGGTGAACAAGCCCGAGCCGAAGAAACGGCGGTCCAAGGGCGAAAAGCAGGAGCTCGCCGACATGCGGGCCGCTGCTGCCAAGGGAGACCTTTCGGACCTTTACGGCAACGCGGTGGAGCCGAAGGAAGTCACGAAGATGGTGGACTCGGGCCGCGTGCTGCGGAACAAGTCCGGGAACTAGCTTCGGCGTTCGAGTACGTACTGCCCGAGTTCGACGAGACACTGCTTCGTCTCGGACTCGGGCAGAATCGCGATCGCTTCATTCGCGCGCCGGATGTAGTCCCGGGCGATATCCATTGAGGCATCGATGACGTCACTCGCTATGATGGCGTCGAGGGCTTCGCGCAGGCGGGCGTGCCGGTCGCGGCGGGCGGTGAAGAACTTCTTAATCGGGTTGTCGCGCGGGTAGCGTTCGAGGAAGAGCAGTCCTGGAAGCGTGACCGTGCCTTCGAGCAGGTCACTGCCGACTGGCTTGCCCATGAGCTCTTCGTCGCCGGTAAAGTCCAGGATGTCATCCACGATCTGGAAGGCCATGCCGAGGCTGTAGCCGTACGTGCGAAGGGCTTCGACGGTGCGCTCATCGCAGCCGCCCAGGACCGCGCCGCCTTCCGTTGCGTTCGCGATGAGGGCGGCGGTTTTGCCGCCGATGCGCCAGAGGTACTGCTGGACGTCCTTGCCGACGTCGAAGGCAGCAGCGTCCTGGTCGAGTTCGCCACTGGTCATCTTCATCAGCGCGAGCGCGAAGAGGCGAGTGACGGGAAGGCTGCCAGTGCGAGTCACCATCTCGGCGGCGTTGGCGAACATGTAGTCGCCGAGGAGGACGGTGATTGCGTTATCGAACACGGCGTTGGCGGTGGGGCGGCCGCGGCGGCTCATGGCGCCATCAACGACATCGTCGTGGACGAGGCTGGCGGTATGAAGGAGTTCGATTGCGGCGCCGAGCGGGACCAGGCGGTTCAGGTTGTAATCGCCAAGGTTGCCGGCGAGCAGGACGAGAGCCGGACGCAGCCGTTTGCCGCGGGCTTCCAGTGCGTGATCCAACATACGGCGGAGCGGAGCGAGATCCACCTGCTTGATGGATTCAAGAAGGTCTTCGACGAGGATCATGTCTTCGGCGACGGGGCCATACAGTTGTCGAGCCGGGGCCTGAGTCATGCTGCCACCACGCCTTGGTTTTGCTGGACGCGGAAAAGCCGCCGCGCGTTGGCGGTGGTCGCTTCGAGCACCTCCGCCAGGGAGGCGCCTTTGACTTCGGCGATGGCCTTTGCCGCTTCGATGACGTGGGCCGGTTCGTTCAGCTTGCCCCTCCTGCCTTGAGGCGGAAGGTACGGGCTATCGGTTTCGATTACCAGTGAGCGAAGCGGGAGGACGCGGACTAATTCACGCGTGGTCTCGTTCGCGGGGTACGTCACGGGGCAGGCGACCGAGATCAGGAAACCGGCCGAGATGTAGGGCTGTGCCTGTGCTGCCGTGCCACCGAAGCAGTGCATCACGCCGGGCACCTCTGTCCCCGCGGCGCGCGCGCGTTCGGCGTAGGGGCCGAGG
Source organism: uncultured Anaerolineaceae bacterium (assembly GCA_964557245.1). Classification (GTDB taxonomy): domain Bacteria; phylum Chloroflexota; class Dehalococcoidia; order Tepidiformales; family Tepidiformaceae; genus Amarobacter. The sequence goes on from CAZKZR010000063.1 coordinate 8,481, forward strand.
TGCTCGAAGATCTCGTCTTCAGCCGAGCGGGAATGCACGCAGACCGGCTTTCCGACGCTGAGCGCGATTTCGAGTTGGCGCTCAATCAACGTGCGCTGGGCCGGGGGCTGCGAGAGGTTCCGATAGAAATCGAGGCCGATTTCTCCGATGGCGACGACCTCAGGACGCTCGGCGAGCGAGCGGAGGTGAGCCAGCATAGCGGGTGTTACGCCATCGGCCTCGTGGGGATGGAAGCCAACGGTTGGAAAGAGCAGCGGAGAGCGCGCGGCGAGTTCAAGGGCGAGGTCGTTCGAGGGAGCGTCGTACCCACAGAGCGCGATCCCGGCCAGGCCCGCGGCTTCGGCGCGCGCGATGAGGCCCTCGAAATCAGCGATCAGCGCATCGTCCTGGATGTGGCTGTGGGTGTCGAAGGCGCCGGTCATGCGGAGACGCTCGCCGGTTCGACTTCGATCTTGGTGTAGAGCGGGCGGGCGGGCGCAAGCTTCGTGCCGGCCGGAATTTCGGTGTAGGTCCAGCCGGACGCAAGGATATCCTCGCCGAGGCCCAGGTCCTGGTGGAGCTGGGCGGTGGAGAACGGCAGCACCGGGTAGAGGAGCGACTTGAGCGAGTTAATCACGTTCAGCGCGGTCGCCAGCGTTTCGGCGGCGTGGGCAGTATCCGTTTTGACGGCCTTCCATGGCGCGCGCTCATCCAGGTAGCGGTTGGCCGCCTGCGCCAGCTTGAGGGCTTCCTGGAGGCCAGCGCGGAAGTGGCACGCTTCGAATTCGGAGCCGGCGGAATCGAAGGTGGCACGGGCTTCCGCGAGGATCGCTTCGGATTCCGGCGAGAGCGAAGCGGCGGCTGGGACGACGCCTTCGAAGTTGCGGTGGATCATGGAGATGACGCGGTTCGCAAGGTTGCCCCAGGTTGCTATGAGGACATCGTTATTCGCGCGGATGAGGTCATCCTCGCGGAACTCGGTGTCGTTGGATTCGGGCAACACCGTGGTGAGGTAGAAGCGGACGACATCCGGGGCGTAGGCGTCGAGGAGGTCCAGCATCCAGGTACCGGTGCCCTTCGACTTACTCTGCTTCTGCCCGGCGGAGAAGTTCACGTACTGGTTGGCGGGGACGTCGTAGGGGACGTTCAATCCGCCGTAGCCCATGAGCATCATCGGCCAGGTGACGGTGTGGAACGGGATGTTGTCCTTGCCGATGAAGTAGTACGAGCGCACGGCCGGGTCTTCCCAGAAGAGGCGCCAGGCCTCCGGGTCACCAGTTTTGCTGGCCCATTCTTTGCTGGCCGAGAGATAGCCGATCACGGCGTCAAACCAGACATAGATGCGCTTGCCCTCGTAGCCTTCGACCGGGACCGGCACTCCCCATGACATGTCACGGGTGATGGCCCGGTCCTTCAGGCCTTCGTTCAGCATTCCGAGGGTAAAATTGAGGACATTGCGCCTCCAGTGCGCCTGCTTACTGACCCATTCTTTGAGGCGGCCTTCCATCGCGGATTGGCGCAGGAAGTAGTGCTCGGAAGGCTTCAGGACGGGCACCGCGCCGGAGATCTTGCTCTTGGGATTCAGAAGCTCCACGGCGTCGAGCGTCTTGCCGCAGTTATCGCACTGGTCGCCCCGCGCTTCCGTGTACCCGCAGTTGGGGCAAGTGCCCTCGACGTAGCGGTCGGGGAGGAAGCGTTCGGCTACGGGGTCGAAGAGGTATTCCTCGGTGCGCGGATAGAGCAGGTCATGGTCTTTCAGCTTGAGAAAGACGTCCTGGGTGACTTCGTAGTGGTTCTCGGTGAGGGTTGAGGTGTAGAGGTCGAAGGAGATGCCGAAGCGCTCCCAGACTTCGAGGATTTTCGCGTGGTAGCGATCAACGATGACGCGGGGATCGACGCCTTCTTTATCGGCGGCGACGGTAATCGGTGTGCCGTGGCAATCGGAGCCGGAGACCATGAGGACTTCGTTGCCCTTGAGCCGGTGATAGCGAGCGAAAATGTCCGACGGAAGGTAGGCACCGGCAGCCTGGCCGACATGCAGCAAGTAGTTCGCGTAGGGACAAGCCACGCACACGAGGATCCGATCTGACAAAGAGAAAACCTGGGTTGGAAGGTTCCGTCGAGTCTATCACAC
>CAZKZR010000064.1:0-6827 GCA_964557245.1 uncultured Anaerolineaceae bacterium
CAGATGCGGTAGACCCCGAAATCCCTGGCAATTTCCGTGTTGACCAGTCCGTCGGCGGTCACCCCGGGTCCAAGGTGCGTGAGGATCAGCCGCGAGGCGGAAGGCATCGCCGCTCGTACGGTCGGAATGTCGTCGCGCAAATTCATGTGCGTCGGCACGAGGTCGCTGACGGATGCGCATTCGCTGATGAGCGTCTCCGAACTTCTCGCCAGGTCCAGGATCGCCTCGCACATCGCGCTGTCGCCTGTGTAGCCGAGGCGCCGTCCTTCCAGGTTCAGGTGGAACCCAAGGTTGTCCGAGAGCCGGCTGTCGTGCTTCACGGCGAGGGCCTCCAGCGAGAGGCCGCCGCACCGGGCGGTTGCGCCATCACGAAGTTCTTCCCATTCGACTGGGAACTCTGTCTCGAACAGCCAGGGATAGACATGCTGGCCGATTTCCGTCGCCAGCTCGCGGGTGCGCTCCGGACCGATGATCCGGACCGGCCGTTTCCGTCCGGCAGCCTTCCACTGGAGGAAAAGGAACGGAAGGCCGAGGAAGTGGTCGCCGTGGTGGTGGCTCAGGACCACGGCGTCGATGTCGCTCGCATCGATGTCCATCGCGTTCAGCGATTGCAGGGCCTGGGGCGGCGCTTCGAAGAGGTACCGGCCCTCCAGCAAGAAGCCGTTCCAGCAGAGTCCGCCCGGCGCGAAGGCATTGCCGGTTCCGATGAACCGGAGGTCGATTTCGGGCATGGGAGGTTACTCTACCGGCCGGTAGGCCCGGGCTCGCTGTGAACTGCCTCACACAGTTGGCCCCCTGAACGTGAGCAAGGCACAATTCCTGCGTGACGTATCGAGTAGGAATCATCAACGTAACCGGCTACGCAGGCATGGAGGCCGCCCGCCTCCTCTGGAACCACCCGGAGGCGCGTATCGTCGCTGCTACCGGCCGTTCCCTCGCCGGCCAGCGTCTGGGTGACGCCTTCCCGCACCTCTCCGTCTACGACGATTTCACGATCACCGAGGAGATCGAGACAGACGTCGATATCGTCTTTTCCGCGCTTCCAACCGGCGAAAGCGCCAAGGCCTGCGCGCCCTTTATTGCGGCCGGGATTAAATGCATCGATATCGCCGCCGACTTCCGCCTTCGCGAACCCGGCGCCTTCGAGGAGTGGATTGGCAAAGGCCAGCCCCACCCCACGCCCGAACTGCTGCCGGAGTCTGTCTACGGTCTGCCCGAATTGAACCGCGACCGCATCGCTGAGGCGCGCATCGTGGCGAACCCGGGGTGCTACCCCGCTGCCTCGATTCTCGCCCTCGCGCCGGCCGTCGCTGCTGGCCTGGTAGGGCCGCAGGTGGTGGTCGATGCGAAGTCTGGCATCTCCGGCGCCGGTCGCGGCACGGGCGGCAGCTACGGCTACAGCGAAGTAAACGAAGACGTTTCGGCCTACAAGGTGGCAAACCACAACCACCAGCCCGAGATTCAACAAGAACTCGCCGCCTTGCGAGAGGGTCCTTCGCCGAAGGTCACCTTCGTGCCCCATCTGGTGCCGATGACACGTGGAATCCACGCCACCTGCTACGCGCCCCTGGCCCGGACCGTCTCCAACGGCGAAGTTACCGAGGCCTACCGCGAGTTCTACAACGGCGCCCCCTTCACCAGCGTGACCAAGGCGCCGCCGCACACCAAGCACACGCTGGGGAACAACATGTGCCTGGTGCACCCGGTTGTGGACGAACGGAACGGGATGCTGGTAGCGGTCGGCGTCCTGGATAACCTCGTCAAGGGCGCGGCCGGACAGGCGATCGAGAACATGAACTTGATGCTTGGGCTCGAACAGTCGGCCGGCCTGGACCTCCCGGCGGTCTATCCGTGAGCAGCCTGACGCTCGACCCAAACGGCAACTCCACCTCGCCTTCCGGCTTCATCGCCGGCGCCACCTACGCAGGGATTAAGACCTACGGGGAAGGAAAGCTCGATGTCGGGATCCTGGCTTCAGAGCGGCCCTGCACAACCGCTGCCACCTACACGAAGAACGTCCTCCATTCCGCTTCGGTGGATATCAACCGGGCGAAACTCGGCGCCGGGCCGGCCCGCGCCGTCGTCGTCAACGCCGGCGTGGCGAACTCCAGCACGGGCCAGCGCGGAATAGACGACGGAAACCAGATGGCGGTCTGGACTGCGGCGCGCCTCGGGATCGACCCCGCGGAGGTGCTCGTCTGCAGCACCGGCGTCATCGGCCATTTCCTTCCCATGGACAAGCTCGAATCGGGCATCGGCGCCGTTTCCCCCGACGCCGCCGGAGGCGAGCCCTTCTCCCGCGCAATCATGACCACCGACACCCGCCCAAAGCACGGTTCCGTTCGTTTCGGTCCATACACCCTCGGCGGATGCTGCAAGGGCTCCGGCATGATCCACCCCAACATGGCCACCATGCTGGCGTTCCTCACCACCGATGCCCCCGTTGAGCAGGCATTCCTGCAGGCGACGCTCAGCGAAGTCGTCGATCGTTCGTTCAACCTCGTCTCCGTCGATGGCGATACCAGCCCGAGCGACACCGTTCTCCTCTTCGCGAACGGCGCTGCCGGTGGTGACACCATTTCCGCGGGCTCGCCCCTGGCGGGCGAGTTCAAGGAAGCGCTGGAGTTGCTCTGCACGCACCTCGCCAAGGAGATTGCGCGCGACGGCGAAGGCGCCACGAAGCTCATCGAGTTCCGTGTGACCGGCGGCGCCACCGTCGACGAAGCGCGAGCGCTCGTCCGGCTCTTGAGTACGTCCTACTTGCTGAAAAGCGCCGTACATGGCGCCGATCCCAACTGGGGCCGTGTGACAGCAGTCATCGGTCGCTCCGGACTCACGGTAAACGAACCGGGCGTGACGATCGCCATTTGCGGAGTTCCTGTATTCGCTGAGGAACGGCCGACCGAGTTCGACCCGGAGGTGCTCTCCACAGCCATGCAATCAGACTTTGTCCCGATCGACGTCCACCTGGGCGCGGGTGCGGGCGAGGCCGTCGGCTGGGGTTGCGACCTCACCGCCGAGTACGTCTCGATTAACGCGGACTACCACACATGAACCGGCCGCTCGTCATCAAGATCGGCGGAAGCACGCTCGGTGACGCCGACACGACGTTCCGCGATGTCGCCGAACTCGCGCGGCGTGGAGACATCCCCATCGTGGTGCACGGCGGCGGCGCCGAAGCCAGTCGCTGGCTCGAATCGATGCAAATCCCTTCGCGCTTTGAGCGCGGCCTCCGTGTGACCGACGACCGCGTGCTTCCGGTGGTCGTCGCGGTGTTTGCCGGCCTGGTGAACAAGCGGATCGTCGCCGCGATCAACGGCAGCGGCGCCATCGCCGCCGGACTCTGCGGCGCCGACGGACGAATCCTCGAGTGCCGGATTGCCGATCCTGAGCTCGGCTTCGTGGGGGAGCCGCTCAAAGTGAACACAACTGCTGTCCTTGCGCTTCGGGAAGCCGGCGTCATCCCGGTCATCGGTCCCATCGGCTGCGTTCCCGGCGAAGGCGCCGACCAGCTGGTGAACATCAATGCGGATACGGTCGCGGGAAACATCGCCGCCGCGGTCGGCGCCCGTCAGCTGGTTTTTCTCACCGATGTCGACGGGGTCCGCGGCGCGGATGGAGTGGTCATCCCCAGTCTCAGCACGGCGGCCGCTCGCGACCTCATCGCCGATGGCACCATCAGCGGTGGAATGATCCCGAAGGTGGAAGCGTGCCTCCACGCCGCGGGGCTGGGCGTGAACGTCCGCATCGTCGATGGCCGGTCCTCCGGCATGCTGCTCGCCACCGAGGGCGCTGGCACCTCGTTTACCGGGGACTAGTCGCCGTTTGTTAACGTTGATGCGTAATCTCTGGTGACAGGAAGCGCCCGTATGGGTGCGCGGATAGGCGCGTGGACGAAGTCGAAGCGATAGCTGCGGAACAACATCCGGCAAATCCGGACGAGGGCGAGCGGGCCGATCTTCCGAACTGGGACCTTGATGACCCGTCCCTCTACCTGAATCGGGAGTTGAGCTGGCTGGAGTTCAACCAGCGCGTCCTCGCCGAGGCGCACGACGCCCGCAATCGCCTGCTCGAACGCGTCAAGTTCCTCGCTATTGCCGCCAGCAACCTGGACGAGTTCTACACGAAGCGCATGGGCTGGCTGAAGCAGGCCCACAGCAAGGACCCCCGCGCTATGACCGTCGATGGACGCACCATCGCCGAGCAGATGGAGCTCGTCATCGCACGCTGTGTCCAGATGCACGAGGAGATCGATCACACCTGGCGGGACGAACTCTCGCCCGCACTGGCGGGAGCGGGAGTTCGCATCGTGCGATACGCAGACCTGGAACCGGACGCACGCCAACGGCTCCGCGACTACTTCGTCGAGGCGATTTTCCCGGTCCTCACGCCGCTCGTTGTGGATCCCGCTCACCCGTTCCCGTTCATCTCCAGCGCCAGCCTCTCCCTCGCTCTCAACGTTCGCCATCCGGGGACCGGTCAGGACCGCTTCGCCCGGATCAAGGTGCCGGGGAACCGCCCGCGCTTCGTCGATGCCGGCGACTATCGCTTCGTGCTCCTCGAGGACCTGATCGCGTCCCACGTCGACATGCTCTTTCCCGGAATGCAGATCACTGAGTGGCATGCGTTACGAGTCATCCGCAGCGCCGAAATGGGTAGCCCGGGGGAAGAAGCGGATGACCTGCTCGAGGTTATCGAGAGCGCGCTCCGCCGCCGCCGGCTCGCCGAAGCTGTGCTCCTTGAGGTCGCCGGCGACCTTTCGTCCAGCCGCCGTGAACTCCTGCTTGAAGAACTTCAACTTGAGCCCCGCGATGTCTATCTCAGCCCTGGCCCCTTAGGAATTGCCGACCTCTTCCAGCTGTCCGGCCTTCCGCTGCACGACCTGAGCGATCCGCCGTTCGCGCCCGCGACGCCGGCCGTATTCCAGGGCACGTTCGATGCGAGCGCGTTCTTCGCGACCCTGAAGGAACGCGACGTGCTGGTGCACCATCCCTACGAGTCGTTCGATGCCTCGGTCGTGGCTTTTATCGAGGCCGCAGCCGAGGACCCGGCGGTCCTCGCGATCAAACAGACTATGTACCGGACGTCGCCCGACTCCCCGATTCTCGAAGCACTTATCGAAGCCTCGGGCCGCGGAAAGCAGGTCGCGGTCCTCGTAGAGCTGACGGCAAGATTCGATGAGGCGAACAACATAGAGTGGGCGCGGAAGCTGGAAAGCGCCGGAGTCCACGTTGCCTACGGCCTTCCTGAACTCAAAATCCACTCCAAGATCTGTCTCGTTGTCCGCGAAGAAACCAGCGGAGTGACCATGTATGCCAACATCGGCACAGGCAACTACAACTCGCGCACCGCTCGGCTCTACACCGACCTCGGCCTTTTCACTTCGGATCCGAAAATCTGCGGCGACCTCGTCCACATTTTTAACTTCCTCACGGGCTATGGAGAGCTGAACGACACCGAAGTTCTGCTGGCCGCCCCCGCGAACCTGCGCAGCGGCCTCGCTGACCGGATCGAACGCGAGATCGCGCACGCTCGCGCCGGCCGCCCAGCGCGCCTCGTGCTCAAAGTTAACGCCGTGGAAGACCTCGAGCTCTGCAAGCTCCTCTATCGCGCGGCCCAGGCGGGCGTGCAGGTGGACCTCGTGGTGCGCGGGATTTGCCGGCTCCGGCCGGGCCTGCCCGGTCTGAGTGAGCGCATTCGAGCCGTCAGCGTGATTGGCCGCTTCCTGGAGCACTCCCGCGTGTACTACTTCCAGAATGACGGCGATCCCGAGTACTTCATCGGCAGCGCCGACATCATGAAGCGCAACCTCGATGAACGAATCGAGGTGCTCGCGCCGATCCGTGCTCCGGAACACCGCCGGCAACTCGATGAGTTGCTCGACATGCTGCTCAACGACCGGCGGCAGGGCTGGCGCCTCACCGATTCCACGTGGGAGCGTGATACGGCCTCGGAACAGGCCGGCACACACGCAGAACTGCTCGGGCTGGCCCCCTTCGCCTGAGGGAACGGATACCGGATTCTCGCGCCAGCGCATACCATGTCCGCTGGAGGAGATATTCCATGACCGACTGGGTTGCCGAAGAACAGCAGTACCTTTTCCAGAACTACGGGCGCCAGCCCATCGTTCTGGAGCGTGGTCAGGGTACGCGTGTGTGGGACACCGATGGTCAGGAATACCTGGATTTCGTCGGCGGCGTCGCCGTGAACATCCTCGGCCATGCGCATCCCGTTGTAGCGAAGGCCGTTGCCGAACAGGCGCAGACGCTCATCCACACCTCGAACCTCTTCTACACCAAGCCGATGATCCAGCTCGCGAAGCTACTGGTAGAGAACTCCTGCCTGGACCGGGTGTTCTTCTGCAACTCCGGCACCGAAGCCGTGGAAGGCGCCATCAAGCTCGCTCGCCGCTGGGGCCTTGATACGAAAAACGGCGCACACGAAATCATCACCACCATCGACGGCTTCCACGGCCGCTCGCTCGGCGCCCTCGCCGCCACCGGCAACGCCCGCTACCGCGAACCCTTCGGGCCGTTGATGCCCGGCTTCCACCACGTCCCCTGGAACGACCTCGACCAGATCAAAACCGCAACCAATGACAAGACCGTGGCGGTCATGGTCGAACCCATCCAGGGCGAAGGCGGCGTCAACATGCCCGGCCCCGGCTATCTGCAGGGCATCCGCGATTGGTGCAACGAAAAAGGGCTCCTGCTGATCTTCGATGAAGTTCAGACGGGCATTGGCCGAACTGGATCGCTTTTCGCGTACCAGCAGGAAGGCGTCGAGCCGGACATCATGACGCTGGCCAAGGGCCTCGCCGGCGGCGT
>CAZKZR010000064.1:6927-10494 GCA_964557245.1 uncultured Anaerolineaceae bacterium
AGGAAGGCGTCGAGCCGGACATCATGACGCTGGCCAAGGGCCTCGCCGGCGGCGTGCCGATCGGCGCCGTCATGGCCACGGACGCCATCGCCGCGCACCTCGTCAAGGGTGACCACGGCTCAACCTTCGGCGGCAACGCACTCGCGGCCGCTGCCGGCTATGCCACCGTGAAGCATGTCATCGACGACGACCTTTCGGCGAAATGCCGCAACGCCTCCGATAGGCTGATGAACCGGCTCCGATCGATGGAAGACCGCCTGGAAGTGGTGAACGAAGTGCGTGGCCGCGGACTGCTCATCGCTGTTGGGTTCACGCGCGACTGCGCGAGCGACGTCATGGACGCCTGCCGGCGGAAGGGCCTCCTCGTAAACAACGTGCGCCCGAACGCAATCCGGCTCATGCCGCCCCTGAACGTCAGCGATGACGAAATCGACCGCGCCTGCGACATCCTCGAAGAGGCGATTTCGGCCGCAACCGCGACCGTCGCGAAATAACCCAACTTCAGCGTCCGGGGAGGCGTTCCATGGGTGACGAGTTCCGCGATTTCACCATGGCGGCCGTGCAGGCCGCCCCTGTCTATCTCGACCGTGATGCCAGCATCGACAAAGCGTGTGCATTGATCGAACAGGCCGGGAGCCTCGGCGCGGACCTCGCGGTCTTCGGAGAGACATGGGTGAGCGGCTACGCCTCGTTCGCGGGTTGGCCCAACCACCCGGCGTTTGGCGGCCTGCTCCGGCAGTTCGTCCTCAACGGCGTGGAAGTCCCTTCCCCCGCGACCGACGCGCTTTGCCGCGCGGCGCGCCGCGCCGGATGTGACGTCGCCATCGGCGTCGCCGAACGCGACGCGACCACCGGCGGCAGCATTTACTGCACCCTTCTCTTCATCGGCCGCGAAGGCGAAATTCTCGGCAAGCACCGCAAGCTCAAGCCCACCATGTACGAACGCACCGTCTGGGGCGAGGGCGACGGCAGTTCGCTTCGCCTCTACGGCCGCGCGTACGGCCGCCTGGGCGGTCTGAACTGCTGGGAGCACCAGATGGTGCTTCCCGGTTACGCACTGATTAGCCAGGGCCTCCAGGTCCACGCGGGCGTCTGGCCAGGCGGTCAGTTCACTCGCCAGGAAGTCCTATCGAGGGCGTTCGCCATGCAGGCCGGCGCCTACGTAGTCATGACCGGCGGGCTCCTCCGGGAAGAAGACATGCCGGACGATATCCGCGAACTGAAGATGACGATCGATGGCCACGACCGCCACCTGGTGATGCCCTGCGACGGAGCGTCCGGGATCATCGCGCCAGACGGCGAGTACCTTGCCGGCCCCGTGTACAACGAAGAGACCATCCTGACCGCGAAGGGCAACACCGGCACAGTCATGTTCCAGAAGATGATTGCGGATCACGCCGGCCATTACACGCGGCCGGACGTGTTCGATTTCCGGGTGAACCGCCGGCCGAAGCGCGCGGCCCTGTTCGAAGGGGCCGAACGAGAGGTTCGGGAAATTCGCCGGGCAATCGTCAGCGGCGATATCGCCAGCGCCCCTGACCTTCTCGGCGCCCTTGATGACCTCGATATCGACCTCCGGACGCGGACGGTGACCGACTGATGTGGGCTGGTTTCCTCGCCCTGCTGATCGGTTCGGGCGTTGTTGGCTATGTCGGCTGGCGCGCGCTCCAGGAGAAGCTGCCGCGGCAACACTGGGCGGGCATCCGCACGTCGTACTCTCTGGCTAACGACGAACAGTGGTACGCCGTGCACCGTTACGGTGCGCCGTACCTCATTTTTGGCGGTGTGGCGACGTTCGCGGCCGCTCTCGCCATGCTCCCGTTCTCCCTCGCGGGGAAACTGCCCGACGGTTTCTCGGCGGCGGTCCTGCTCGCGGCCGCACTCGTGATGGCGGGTTCAGCGCTGCTTTCGTGGGTGATGGGGGTCCGCGGCGCGAAGGCAGCGCTCGGACACTGATTTCCCGTTGCCACGTTGCCGGGCGATACTCAGCGTTACTTAACCGTCCCAGGATGCTCCCGTGCCAAAGCTGGTCCTCGCCTATTCCGGCGGCCTCGATACCACGACTGCCATCAAGTGGCTCACTCTTGAACAGGGCTACGAAGTCATTGCCCTGAACATCGATGTCGGGCGCAGCAAAGAGCAGCCCGTCGTCGAGTCTCGCGGCATGGCCGCCGGTGCGCTGAAGGTCCGCGTGATTGACGCGCGAGAGGACTTCATCCGCTACTTCGCCTTTCCGGCCCTCGCTGCCGGAGCGATGTACCAGGATGTCTATCCGCTCGCCACGGCCCTCGCCCGCCCGCTCATGGCGAAGCTCCTGGTGGATGTCGCGCACGAAGAAGGCGCATCTGCCGTCGCTCACGGCTGTACCGGCAAAGGCAACGACCAGGTCCGCTTCGACGTTGGAATCCAGACCCTTGATCCATCGCTGAAAATCGTCGCTCCCACCCGCGAAAACGCGATGGCGCGCGAGTACCAGATCGAATACCTCCAGAAGCACGGGATCGACATTCCGTGGGGCCAGAAAGGCCCTTTCAGCATCGACGAGAACATGTGGGGCCGCAGCGCCGAGGCCGGCGTCCTCGAAGATCCCTGGACCGAGCCGCCCGCTGAAGCCTACGAATGGACCGTTGACCCGGAGTCCGCGCCATCGACCCCCGCATACGTCGAAATCGAGTACCAATCCGGGATGCCGGTCCGCCTCGACGGCAAGGAGATGGGCCCGGTCGCGATGGTCGACTACCTCAACACCCTCGGCGGCCAGCACGGCGTCGGGCGAATCGACCACATTGAGGACCGCCTCGTCGGCATCAAGAGCCGCGAAATCTACGAAGCCCCAGCCGGTGTTATCCTGCACACGGCCCATCGCGCCCTGGAGACAATGACGCTCTCCAAACAGCAGGTCCGGCTCAAGAAGCTCATCGCCGTCGAATACTCTGAGCTCATCTACAACGGGCTCTGGTTCAGCGCGCACCACCAGGACATCGCGGCATACGTCGCCAACACCCAGAAACACGTCACCGGCATGATTCGGGTCAAGTTGCAGCGCGGCCGAGCCATCGTCGTGGGCCGAAAGGCAGCGCACTCACTCTATGACCGCGGGCTCGCAACGTATGATCGCGGCGATACCTATGACCAGTCGGCTGCGGTTGGGTTCATCAATATCTGGGGCCTGCAGACGCGCACCCAGGTACGAACCCAGTTGCTGGCTGATCTGCCGGACGCGCTGCGAATCGCGATGCCAGCGGAACATAACGAAGGAGCCTGATCGATGACATCCAGCACAGCCGAAGGCGCCGTTCGATTCGAGGGGTTGAGCGTTGGCACCGATATCTGGGGGGCCACGCAATCCAACTTCCTCGTCCTCGTACCCGGACACCACGCCAAGGAAGCCGCCATCCTGCTGAACGACCCCGCGGCACGGTTGCTGGCGGAGGCCACCGGGCGCGAAAACAGCGAGGACTTCCGGGCCCAGGCGGCGCAGGTCACCGGTGAACTCATCCTTCTTGACCGCCTGACACACGGAAAGCCGATCGAGTCGGTCATGAGCGTTTCCAGTTCATTCTTCCG